>JBIOWL010000041.1:0-5541 GCA_044868645.1 Aestuariivirga sp. | reverse complement strand
AGTGGTCCAAGCTCTTCAACCTGCTTGGTAACCTCTGCCAAGGGGCCGTCTACTTGCTGCCCTGCTTCCCTCGCCTTTATTCGAAATTCTGAAAGGCCGGCACGGTCGGCCTGAACAGCCTCTCGGGTTGATGTGTTGCGCGGCAGAAGCGTGAGCTTGCGCAGATCGATCTGCAGCTGCACGGCATTGGTTTCGAGTTGCCGGATGAGCGCTTCATCAGCGGCATTGGCCGGCGTGAACGCGGCCAAAAGCCAGATGGTTAACAGCGCGATCTGAAGCAGGGCACGGAGCATGTCCTACTCTAGACCATACGGCTCTGCACAACAGCCGCTTCGATAAACGAGGCAAATAGCGGATGAGGCTGGAAGGGCTTGGATTTGAGTTCCGGATGGTACTGCACACCGATGAACCAGGGGTGGTCCGGATATTCCACCGTTTCGGGAAGCAAGCCGTCGGGAGACATGCCGGCAAAGCGCAAGCCAGCCTTTTCCAGGCGTTCACGGTAGGCCGTGTTAACCTCGTAACGATGGCGGTGGCGCTCGGAGATGTGGGTGTCGCCATAGATCTCCGCAATATGGCTGCCCTTAGCGAGTGTGGCTTCATAGGCGCCAAGGCGCATGGTGCCGCCAAGATCACCGCCCGCCTTGCGGATTTCCAGTTCGTTGCCCTTCATCCATTCCGTCATGGTGCCTACGACAGGTTCTGATGTCTGGCCGAACTCCGTCGAACTGGCCTTGGGGATGCCGCAGAGATTGCGAGCCGCTTCGATGCAGGCCATCTGCATGCCGAAACAAATGCCGAAATAAGGCACCTTGCGGGTGCGGGCAAAGGCTGCGGCCTTGATCTTTCCTTCCGAGCCGCGCTCGCCAAAGCCACCGGGCACCAGGATGCCATGGACGCCCTCGAGGAACGGCGCCGGATCTTCCTTCTCGAAAACCTCGCTCTCGATCCAATCCAATTTCACCTTCACGCGATTGGCGATGCCGCCGTGGATTAATGCTTCCTTGAGAGACTTGTAGGCGTCGAGCAGGCCTGTGTATTTGCCGACCACGGCAATGTTCACTTCACCCTCCGGATGGGTGATGCGCTGCATGATCTCTATCCAGCGTGACAGATCGGGCTTCGCCGCTGAGGTGATGCCGAAGGCATCGAGCACTTCCTGGTCCAGTCCTTCATCGTGATAGGCACGCGGCACGTCATAGATGTTACCAACATCGAGTGCTTGTATGACGGCAGAGGGCCTCACATTGCAGAAGAGTGCGATCTTGCGCCGTTCATTGACTGGAATCTCGCGGTCGGCGCGGCAGAGCAGAATATCGGGCTGGATGCCGATGGAGCGTAGCTCCTTCACGGAATGCTGCGTCGGTTTGGTTTTCAATTCACCGGCTGTCGGAATGTAGGGAAGCAGCGTCAGGTGAATATAGATGCAGGTCCCGCGCGGCTGTTCCTGACCAAACTGGCGGATGGCTTCCAGGAACGGCAGGCCTTCAATGTCACCCACCGTGCCGCCGATTTCGACCAGGACGAAATCGAAGCCGTCATTGCCTGCGCCGATGAATTCCTTGATGGCGTCGGTCACGTGCGGGATTACCTGCACCGTGCCGCCGAGAAAATCGCCGCGCCGTTCCTTGGCGATGATCTCCTGATAGATGCGACCCGTTGTTATGTTGTCGTCGCGATTGGCGTGGCGGCCGGTGAAACGCTCATAGTGGCCGAGGTCGAGATCGGTTTCCGCACCATCGTCAGTGACGAAGACTTCGCCATGCTGATACGGGCTCATGGTGCCCGGATCGACGTTGAGATAGGGATCGAGTTTTCGCAATCTGACCTTGAAACCACGAGCCTGCAGCAACGCGCCTAACGCTGCCGATGCCAGACCTTTGCCAAGGGAAGAAACCACGCCGCCAGTAATAAAGATGTATCGCGCCATGGGAGCCCCTCATAGCCAGCCCCGGCCAAGATTCGAAGCGGGAAATCACGGCATGGAAAATGTCTGTGGATAGCCCGTGAAACATTTGTTTCACGGGCTTTCACGATGCGGGAAATCAGTTGTTTGTAGGAACCTGGGGTGTCGTGGGCTGGCTGCCCTGGCCGCCCGTCCCCTGCCCCAGATTGGGCAGCAGGCCGCCGCCGGATTGCCCATCACCAGAAGCCGGTTGGCCCTGCTCTGCTGCCGGCGCATCGCTGAAAACGGATGTGGGCGCAGTCTTTCGGGTTGCCAGCACCGTCAAGGCAATGGAGGTGGCGAAAAAGCAGACTGCCAGAATGGCCGTGCCACGCGTCAGGCCACTGCCTACACCGCGCGCCGAAAAGAGGTTGCCGCCGCCTGCTCCGCTGCCACCGATGCCCAGGGCGCCTCCTTCCGACTTCTGCAGAAGGATAAGACCGATGAGCAGCACCGCAATGATGAGGTGGATGACGAGAAGGACGTTGAGAATACCTTGCATGGCAGGTTCCGGACCAGTGATTTGAGGTTGGCGGCGATTTAGCGCCTATGTGGGGGCGATGCAACCGCCGGACAAGGGCATCATTCGGCCTTCAATTCATAGCGGAAGGTGCAGCATGGTGCACCTTCCATGATGGTCTGTTTGCGCTCCAGCTTGAGGCGCGGGTCGTAGCCCTCGCAGAAGCTGCCATCGCGGTTGCAGGACACAAGGTGCCCAATCTTGCCGAGTCCCATGGCCTTGTATGTTTCGGCATAGCGGCAACGGGTGACGTTGAAATCAAAGCGGGTGTCCGAAGCTTCCAGCACATCGATTTCGAGCGAGCCATTTTGCGTCCATAGGTCGAAGAGCTTGATGAAACCGGCAAGCGTCGGTTTGCCCTCAGGTTCGCGCGCGGCGAAAGCCTTGCCCTCGGCAATGGCAGCTTTTCTGATAGCGGCATCGAGAATGGCGGCGGCTTTTTCTTCACCGACTTGCGCGACCATCTCCGCATAGATGGGTCCGATGACCTCCGCTTGAAGTTTTCGTTTCAGAAGAACGGGAACGTCAAGCGAAGTTTCTGCCATCACATGTAAGCCTTGATAATGCCAATGAAGTCAGCGGCCCTCAGGCTGGCGCCGCCGACCAGCGCACCATTGACGTTAGCGGCCGACATGAGTTCCGAGGCGTTGGAGGGTTTCACCGAACCGCCATAAAGGATGCGAGTTTTTGCGCCCTCCTCGCCCATGGCCTTGGCCAGTTCGCCACGGATATGGGCGTGGGCCTCCGCTACTTCCGCAGTCGTTGGCGTAAGGCCCGTGCCGATGGCCCAGACCGGCTCATAGGCGATGACCGTATTACTTGCTGTTGAACCTTCCGGGATGGAGCCTTTGATCTGGCTCGTCAGCACACTGAGGGTCTTGCCACCCTTGCGCTCGTCCAGCGTCTCGCCGATGCAGATGATAGCGATGATCCCGGCGCGGTGTGCGGCTTTGGCCTTTGCTACAATGGTGGCATCGTTTTCCTTGTGGTTGGTGCGGCGCTCGGAATGGCCGACGATCACATGAGTTGCACCGGAGTCCCTGAGCATTTCAGCAGAAATGTCGCCCGTGTGGGCGCCCGAGGCCGCAGCATGGCAATCTTGCCCTCCTACCCTGATACGCGAACCCTTCAGCACGCCTTTTACGCGGCGGATTAACGTCGTGGGCGGACAGACCAGGATGTCGCATTTGGTCTTTACATCGCGCATCATACCGGCCAAGAGGCGCGGCTCGCGCAGCATGGCGGTGGTGCCATTCATCTTCCAGTTTCCCGCCACCAGCGGCTTGATTGTCGTGCCCTCGGCCATGTCTTTGCCCCTCATTTTGGCGGCCTTCTAGACCGGATTCGAAGGCCAAGGGAACTCCAAATTGGCGCTACCCCTCTTCTGGGGGCCATGATAAATGGCCCGCCTGAATCAAACATTTGCCCGGACCCCAGAGACGCCCGTCATGATGGAAGCCCTGCGAAACGCCGCCAAGAGCCTGGTTGCCAAGATTCTCCTTGGCCTTCTTGTGCTGAGCTTTGCCGTGTGGGGCATTGGGGACATTTTCAGAGGCTTTCAAGCAGCTGATCTTGCGACGGTCGGCGAGAGCACCATTTCAAGCGAAGCGTTCCGGGTCCAGCTCAATCAGACGATGCAGCGCATGACGCAGCAGACGGGCCAGCAAATGACGCTCGAAGATGCACGCAAAATCGGCCTGCCGCAGCGGATTCTCGACCTCATGATTGCCCAGGCGGCCATCGATGACATGGGGGAAAAACTTCAGCTCCTTGTTTCCAACAACGCGATCATTTCAGAAGTGCAGGCCAACAAGGCGTTCCACAACGCGCAGGGGCAATTCGATCCGCAGCGTTTCCGGGTGGTCCTGCAGCAAAATGGACTTACTGAGGAAGGCTTCCTTGCCTCCGAGCGGCAAGCCAGATTGCGGGCGGCGATTGCAGGTGCGGCAGCCAATGGTCCGACGGTTCCCGCCACGCTGCTGCAGGCCATGCTGCAATACCGCGATGAAACGCGGGATGCACGCTACTTTACTTTTTCAGTAAGTGAGGCTGATGTCCCAGCACCAACTGATGCTGATTTGAAGAAACAGTATGAGTCTGCTCCTGCCGCCTACACCGCACCGGAATACCGTTCCATTGTGGTGATGAAGGTGGAGTCCGGCGATCTTGCCGGGAAGCTGCAGACCACGGATGCCGAGGTTCAGGAATATTACGCCGCACACATGCGGGACTACTTCACGCCGGAGAAGCGCACCATCATTCAGGTGTCATTTCCGGACGTTGCGAAGGCCGAAGCCGCAAAGGCGCGCATCGATAAGGGCGAAGACATTCTTACCATCGCCAGGGAAATGGGGATGAAGGAGGCTGACATCACCTTCACCGATTGGACGAAGGACAGGTTCCTTGATCCGGCCATCGGCGATGCGGCCTTTGCGCTCGCCCAGGGCCAGGTTTCGGCGCCTGTCAAAGGCACGCTTAACACGGCATTGCTCAAGGCCGTGGCAGTGTCGCCCGAGAAACAAGCGACGCTGGAAGAAGTAAAGGACAAGGTACGCGCGACAGTGCAATTGGAAAAAGCGCGAGATGAAATACAATCCGTGTTTGACTCAGTTGAGGATGCGCGGGCCCAGCAGACGAAGTTCGAAGACATTGCCGCCCGAGCGGGTATTCCAATTCTTGTCATTCCCGCCATCAGTCCGGACGGACGTGATCCTTCCGGCGCCGATATTTCCATTCCCAACAAGCAGGAAGTGCTGAAAGCCGCCTATGCCAGCGATGCTGGCGTTGAGAATGACGCCATCTCCTATAATGATGGCTATATTTGGTATGAAGTGCGTGGCGTGACGCCTTCCGCCGTAAAGCCGCTGGATCAGGTGAAGGATGCGGTTCGCGCCGACTATGTGGCGGCGAAACTGCGCACGCTTGCCTCCGACAAGGCCAAGGCGATGATTGAGAAGGCCGGCAACAACACCAAGCTCGAAACCTTGGCCACCGAAAACAATGCCACGATCCAAACGGCCACCGCGATCAAGCGCAACCAGGTGTCGGAAACCTTTGATGGTGTCGCCACCATGGC
>JBIOWL010000040.1:0-2214 GCA_044868645.1 Aestuariivirga sp. | reverse complement strand
CGTGGTCCAGACTTTCTCGTCGAAGAAGGAGGCCGGATAGTCGAAGGCTTCGGCCTGGGTGTCCTGGCACATGGAGAGCGTCACAGGCCCGCAATCGGCAGGATCGGTCAGCACCACCATGGTGCGATTGAGTGCGGGGATCAGCTGTTCAGGCCGTGCAATGCGGTCGAAATAGCGCGAGACGGGCTTGAAGCAGTCATTGGCTGAAACAGTGCCGTCATTGAAATCCTCAACCTGCTGCAGCACAGGATCGGGAATGCGGTTGGCGAAGACATCACCGGGCAGCAGCAGCAGCGGAATGCGGTTCACATGGGCGACGGCTGCCGCTGTCACCATATTGAGGGCGCCGGGGCCAATGGAAGTTGTCGCCGCCATCATGCGGCGGCGGCGCATGGTCTTGGCGAAGGCTATCGCTGCATGGGCCATGGTCTGTTCATTGTGGGCACGGAAGGTGGGCATCTCCTTGCGGTGGGCCCAGAGGGCTTCGCCTATCCCTGCAACATTTCCATGACCGAAGATGGCCCAGACGCCGGCGAAGATAGGCACCTTCCTGCCGTCAACAATCGTCATCTGGCGCGAGAGAAACCGCACCAGGGCCTGGGCTGTGGTCAGCCTCACTGTCTTTGCCATCTTAAACTCCTATGAGGCCTGCGCTTTATTCCACATCGAGACAAGCGCGCCGAATTTCTCCGCCATCATGGCAATTGCTGCTTCATCGCTGATGGTGCCGCGCAGCCACTCTTGCGCTGCTTCATTGAAAATGGTGCGGCCCACGGCAAAGCCTTTCACATGGCGCTTGCCCGCGACGGCGCGGAAACCTTTTTCCAGCTCCTCCGGCGGTGCTTCGAGGCCAAGGAGCACGATGCCACGGCAGTACGGATCATTGGCGTCGATCACCTTGCCGATCTCGTCCCAGGCTTTTCCATTGTCTTGCGGCTCGAGCTTCCACCAGTCGGGCTTGATGCCGAGGGCATAGAGTTCGGTCATGGCACGGGCGATGGTCATCCTGTCCATGGGGCCGTGCTTTGAAGCGATGATCTCGACCAAAAGTTCGCGGCCAACTTTCCGCGCTGCTTCATAGAGCGTGCGCAGTTTCTGGGCCTGCTCGTCCTTCAGTTCCTTGGGATCATCGGGATGATAAAAGGCAAGGCATTTGATGACATGATCGACGGGCCATTCGATGAGGCGCGAGCCTACATCCTGGGTGAACTCGAAACGCAAGGGCCGCGAGCCCGGCTGCTCCAGCGGGCGGCCCACCCAGAGGCCGAGCTTTCCGGCATCGAACATGGCTTCGCGGCCATAGGTGTCGTCGAGCAGCGTGCCATAGCCGTCATTGCCATTGGCGACCCTGGCAATGGACTTGATGGCGAGGCGCTTGAAGGGCGCGATTTTTTCACGCGGGGCCTGCAGGCTGTCTGCCATGTCTTCCAACTGCTTGCGATGATCGATGGCGAAAGCCAGAAGCTTCGGCCACTCCTTGCGGCGCGTCGTTGCCCAGTGAACGTGCGACAAACCTTCATCCTTGCGCAGCGCCTTCGTCTTGGAGCCGTGCTTGAGGAAATATTGCAACTCCTCGAAAGTGGCATATTCAGGCGAACAGAGAAGCCGCGAGACGGCAAAGGCGCCGCAGGCATTGGCCCAGGTGGCGCAGGTTTCGAGCGGCTCATCCTTCAGCCAACCGCGCAGGAAGCCTGACATGAAGGCATCGCCAGCACCCAGCACATTATAGACTTCGATGGGAAAGCCCTTGCCGACAATGCCATCTTCGATGCGCGTTGGGATCTCGCCGGGATAAACGACACAGCCCATGGGGCCGCGCTTCAAGACGATGGTTCCTTTTGAAAGTGAGCGAATCTTGCGGAGGGCCGCCAGCGTGTCCTCGGTGCCGCCGGCGATGTGCACTTCTTCCTCGGTGCCGATGATGAGGTCGCAATCGGCGAGGATTGATTGCAGATGGCTCGAGACCTTGTCGGACTTGATGTAGCGTTCCTCGCCAGCGCCATGGCCGGCGAGGCCCCAGAGGTTGGGGCGGTAATCGATGTCGATGATAATCTTGCGGCCAAGCTTTTTGGCAACGCCCATGGCCTTGCGCTGGGCCGCATCGGTGTTGGCCCTCGCAAAATGCGTGCCCGTGACCAGCAGTGCGCGCGCCGAGGCGATGAAGTTCTCGTCCACATCGGAGACATCAAGGGCGCTGTCGGCGCAATTGTCGCG
>JBIOWL010000039.1:0-4175 GCA_044868645.1 Aestuariivirga sp. | reverse complement strand
CCAACCTGCCTTGGCGCAATTCAAGATCGGGATAGATGATCATGGCGATCGCCTCCTGCCTCTACAGCAGCCGGCGGTCAATTGAACGCCGAAAAGCTGCTGTAGCACTTTGAATTGGCGCATCTTCCGCTTCGCAGGCGACGTCATCCCGGCGAAAGCCGGGACCACCTGCTCGCCCGATGCGCTGAAAGAGCATAGCGCGGGAAAAAAGAAAATGAAATCGGCGGCGGGCGGCGCGGCAACAACGTGGAACTGACTGGTTACACCGACTTTCACGGCCCCTGGGGACATGCTATGGCCCGCCCGGAAGACTCAAGGTACGCCCATGATGAAGAAGACGCGCACAGAAACGGATACATTCGGCCCCATCGAGGTTGATGCCTCAAAATACTGGGGCGCGCAATCGCAGCGCTCGCTCCAGAATTTCAAAATTGGAACCGAGAAGCAACCCTACCCCATCATCCGGGCGCTCGGCATCGTCAAGCGCGCCGCTGCGGAAGCCAACATGGCGCTGGGCAAACTCGATCCCAAGATCGGCAATGTCATCGTTCAGGCCGCGCAGGAGGTAATTGAAGGTAAACTCGATCTGCATTTTCCACTGGTCGTCTGGCAGACAGGCTCTGGCACACAGTCCAATATGAATGCCAATGAGGTCATTTCCAACCGCGCCATCGAAGTGATGGGCGGCGAGATGGGCACCAAGAAGCCCATTCACCCCAATGACCATGTGAACATGAGCCAGTCGTCGAACGACTGCTTCCCCACTGCCATGCACATCGCCTGTGCCGAGGAAATCCACCATCGCCTCATCCCTGCCCTGCAAAAGCTGCGCAATGCGCTGAATGACAAGGCGCAAGGCTGGAAGGACATCATCAAGATCGGCCGCACCCACACGCAGGATGCAACGCCAGTGACGCTGGGCCAGGAATTCTCCGGTTACACCAAACAGATCGAGAATGGCATTCATCGCATCGAACAGACCATGCCGGCGCTGATGGAACTGGCACAGGGCGGCACGGCGGTAGGCACCGGCCTTGCCGCGCCAAAGGGATTTGCCGAACTCGTGGCTGAGAAAATCGCCGCCATCACGCAGATGAAGTTTACCTCTGCGCCCAACAAGTTTGAGGCGCTGGCTGCGCACGATGCCATGGTGATGACGCACGGCGCAATCACCACGGTTGCCATGAGCTGCTTCAAGATCGCCAATGACATCCGCTTTTTGGGGAGCGGCCCCCGCTCCGGCCTTGGCGAGTTGGCGCTTCCCGAGAACGAACCTGGCTCTTCCATCATGCCGGGCAAGGTGAACCCCACGCAGTCGGAAGCACTCACCCAGGTTGCCGTACAGATCCTCGGCAACAACACGGCGATTGCCTTTGCCGGATCACAAGGTCATTTCGAATTGAACGTCTTCAATCCGGTGATGGCCTACAACTTCCTGCAGTCGGTGCGCTTGCTTGCAGATGCCGCCGTCTCCTTCACCGACAATTGCGTGGTGGGCATTGAGCCGCGTCTCGACAACATTGCGAAAGGCCTTGCCAATTCATTGATGCTGGTAACGCCGCTCAAGGAAAAATACGGCTATGACCTTGCCGCAAAGATCGCCAAGACCGCGCATAAGAACGGCACCACACTGCGCGAGGAAGCTATCAGGGCTGGCATCCCGGCGGAGGACTTCGATGCCATCGTGCGGCCCGAGAAAATGATCGGGCCCGGCTAGTGGCTGAGATCGTCAACCTGCGCCGCTTCAAGAAGGCAAAGGCGCGCGATGAGGCCGCAAAGCAAGCAGACGAGCACCGCGCCCAGTTCGGTCGAACAAAAGCTGAAAAGAAACAATCCGCCGCCGAGAAGGCGCTGAATGCGCGCAAGCTCGACACCCACAAACGGGATGAGTGAAGGCACGACACAGCACCCAAATCCTCTATGGGCCGACTTGATCGGCCCACCCAGACTGGATCGGCGGGTCAAGCCCGCCGATGGAGGGAAGTGTGGGGACCCCTTCTGCGACGCAACGTCATGCCTGATACACTGAAACGCTCCCTTTCCATCGCCGGTCATCGCACCTCAATTTCGCTAGAACCGGAGTTCTGGGCTGCGCTCAAGCGCGAGGCGGAAAAGGAAGGCAAAACCCTCGCGGCGCTGGTGGGTGAGATCGACCGCAACCGTGGCAACCGTAACTTGTCATCTGCAATCCGGGTTTGGATACTCAAACGACTCGCTTCGTAACCGTTGCACGCATTTCACATAACCTTGCCGGCGGCCCGTTCTCTCGCGGACCGCCGGCATGTCACTTCTTCTTCACTCCGACCTGGCGGGCCATCAGCGCCGCACTTCAAAGATCATATTGAAGGGCGTCTCTGCGGCCTTGCGGAAGTGGGTGAAGCCCGCTTTGCGGAAGACTTCCTCCAGACGTGCCGGCCCGGCTTGCGCGCCAAGCGTCATCTTGCCGCCTTCTGAAATGGCATGGGCAACGCAGATCATCGTGGAGGCGGAGTAGTAAAGCTGCGCTACTGGCGAAAGATTGTCCGAGAGCTTGTCGTGAGCAAACGGCTCCACCAGCATCACCGTGCCTCCCGGCGCCAGCGTTTCCGCCACGCGCTTTGCAGCGGCAACGGGATCGCCCAAATCGTGCAATGTATCGAAAAAGCAGACCAGATCGAACTGCTTGTCCTCGAAATCCTCGGCGCGCGCCAGATCGAAGTTCGTCCTGCCTGCCACACCTGCCTCTTCGGCATTTTGGCGGGCATGTTCGATCGAATGCTTGTGCGTGTCATAGCCATGGAAGCGCGACTTCGGGAATGCTTCCGCCATCAGTATGGTGGAATGGCCATGGCCGCAGCCGATGTCGGCCACATTGATGCCGGCCTCCAGGCGCTCCATCACACCATCGAGCGCCGGCAGCCATTCCGGCACGAGGGAAGCCTTGTAGCCATTGCGGTAGAAGCCAGCAACGCCGCATGCCATCCGGCCATCATGCTCACCCCAGGGAATGCCACGCCCGGTGCGGAAGGCGTTCAGCGCCTTCTCCTCGTCGGCCCACATTGAAGCAGGCACATTCCATGCAAGAGGAATGAAGAAGGGGCTGTCCTCGTTGGCAAGTACCATGGCCTGTTCCGGCAGCAGTTCGAAAGTATCGCTCGTTGCGTGGTAGTGGATATAGTTTCCGGCGGCCTGGGAATTCAGCCATTCGCGGACGTAACGCTCGGCACAACCGGCGCGCTTGGCGACTTCTCTGGCGCTGAGCGGCCCTGCTCCGGCCATCGAACCATAGAGTCCAAGCTTGTCGCCCAAACTGATCATCACTCCCATGTAGCCGGCGGTGATGTCGCTCACCGCGCGGGTGGCGAAGGCATTGAGTTTCGTTTCATCGAGGGCATGTGCATCCATGTCTCCAGATCCTTTCTATGAATTTTGGGGGCTTGCGATGCCGCGCTGATGGGGCAAGGAGCATTGCTAAAACAGAGCCGTTGCAACCCGGAAACAGGCCATTCGTGCCAAGGCGATATTCTCTTTCATGAAAATGCCGAGCGACTATGATCTGATGCGAGATGTCTAAAGCCGATGGGAAACCCCTGCATGTGAGCCTCGTGGCGCTACCCGATGCGGCGATATCTACGCTCGCGGGCCTTTATGACGTCTTGAACGGGGCCACAATGATGGGGCCTACAACATCCCGTCCATTGAGGTCTTTCAAAGCCGAGATTGTCGGAGAGGCCGAAGGTCCGCTGCAACTGGCCAGTGGCATTCCGATCACAGTACAGCGCTCCGTCGATGCCATTACATCGACTGACATCGTCATCGTTCCATCAGTGCTGCTTGGCCCGGCTGGGTGGCAGAAGAACCGCTATCCGCAGCTTCTCGCCTGGGCAAGCAAGATGCATGAACAAGGCGCCATCCTGTGCTCTGCCTGTTCCGGCGTTTTTCTGCTCGCGGAAACCGGGCTCTTCGACGGAAAGAACGCCACGCTGCATTTTGGCTATGCCCGCGCCTTCGCTGAACTCTATCCCTCCGTTTCAATCCATCCCGAACGCGTGCTTGTCACGGCGGGCCGGCGCGACGAGCTGGTGAGTTCCGGCGCCGCCAACACATGGCATGACCTTGCCCTTTACCTTATCGCGCGGTTTGCAGGCGCCACGACAGCACAGGATATCGCTCGCCTGTTTGCCTTGCAGTGGCAC
>JBIOWL010000038.1:0-4358 GCA_044868645.1 Aestuariivirga sp. | reverse complement strand
CCGAGACCATGGCCTATCAGAAGGCGCAACTGCCTGAAGGCGCCGTCTGGGCGAGCTTCGGCATTGGCCGCAACGAATTTCCTGCCGTGGCCCAGGCCGTGTTGCTCGGCGGCCATGTGCGCGTCGGGTTGGAAGACAATCTCTATCTGGAGAAAGGCGTCTTCGCCACCAACGGCGCACTCGTCGAGAAGGCCGTGAAGATCATTGAATTACTCGGCACCAAGGTGGCAACACCGGATGAAGGCCGTCAGATATTGGGATTGAAGAGATGAATGCAGTTTGTTTCTCCCCCAACAAGTTGGGGGAGAGAACATGATCAAAACCATCGGCATCGCGGGAACCGGCCTCATCGGTGCGGGCTGGGCGGCGCGGCTCCTGTTCCGCGGCTACAGTGTCATCGCCTTCGATGTCTCGCCCGCTGCCGAGGCAAGGCTCAAGGCGCAGATCAAGACCGCCTGGCCATCGCTCGAAGCACTGCTCGGCAAGCCGAAAAGGAAAGGCAAGCTTTCCTTCACCACCAATCTCCAAGAGATGGCCTCAAAGGCTGACTTCATCCACGAGGCCGCACCTGAGCGCGAAGATCTCAAGATCAAACTTTTCCGCGACATCGATGCGGCAGCACGCCCAGATGTGATCATCGCCTCATCATCATCGGGTTTCCTGCCAACAAATCTGCAATCGCAGTGCAAACATCCGGAACGCGTCATCATCGGCCACCCCTTCAACCCGGTTTACCTGCTGCCGCTCGTTGAAATCGTGCCGGGCGAAAAGACTTCCGCCGAAGCGATGGACCGAGCCGCCACCTATTTCGGAGCCATCGGCATGCAGGTGCTGCGCCTCAAGAAAGAGATCATGGGCTATGTCTGTGACCGCCTGCAGGAAGCCCTGTGGCGCGAAGCCTTGCACGTGCTCAACAAGGATGTGGCCACCACCGGCGACATCGATGACTCCATCGTTTATTCCGCCGGCATGCGCTGGGCCTTCATGGGCTCATTCCTGACCTACCACGTGGCCGGGGGGCCTGGCGGCATGCGCGATTTCATCAAACAGTTTGACCCCAGCCTGGAACTGGACTGGACCGACCTCAAATTTCCCAAGTGGAATGCGGACTTGGAAAAGCGCCTTGTCGAAGGCTGCGAAGCGCAAGCTGCGGGCCGCTCAGTCCGTGAAATCGAGGCCAAGCGCAACGCCATCCTCGTCGACATGATGAAGCTCTTCCGCAAGCACAAGATAGGTGCAGGGCTGGTGCTGGACAGGGAATTGAAGAAGAAGGCAAAGAGAAAGTGACCTCACCCGTCCCTACGGGACACCCTCTCCAAAGGAGAGGGGCGAGTTACTTCGCCCTTCTCCCCTGGAGAAGGTGGCGCGGAACGCGCCGGATGAGGTTCTTTTGAAGGGAGAATGACAAGTGGCACAACGTGTCATGATCACCGCCGCAGCCTCCGGCATTGGGCGGCATATCGCTAAGGCGTTCCATGAAAATGGGGCCAAGGTGCATGTTTGCGACGTGAGTGAGAAGGCACTGGCTGAATTCCGCGACGAATTTCCGGAGATTGGCGCAACCCATGTGAACGTCACATCCGAAGCAGAGATCGAGGAATGGTTTGACGATGCGCTCGATGACCTTGGCGGTCTCGATGTGATGATCAACAATGCTGGCATCAAGGGGCCGACTGCCCCTGTCGATGACATTGATTTCGACGACTGGCGCGAATGCCTGGCTGTTGGTATCGACAGCTATTTCCTCTGCTCTCGCCGCGCCTCTCCCCTCCTCAAGGCACAGAAATCCGGCACCATTATCAATCTTTCATCAACCGCCGGCCTTTTTGGTTTCGGCAACCGCACGCCCTATGCGGCAGCCAAATGGGCGGTGATCGGCTTCACCAAGTCGCTGGCAATTGAGCTCGGACCTTTCAACTGCACCTCCAATGCCATCTGCCCAGGCACGGTGCGGGGTGATCGCATCAACCGCGTCTTCCAGGGCGAAGCGGAAGTGCGCGGTGTGGGTGTCGAAGAAGTCGCGCGGCAGGCCGTCAGCGGACAATCCATCTCACGCCTCGTCGAGCCCGATGAAATTGCCGGCCTCGCGCTCTTCCTCGCCTCGCCCGCCGCGAAAATGGTGAACGGCCAAGCCATCGCCATAGACGGCCATACAGAGACATTCCACATCAGGTGATCCATGGATTTCAATCTCTCTTCCTATCTTTCGTCACCCCGGCGCAAGCCGGGGTCCATGGTTGCCGTGGGTTCCGGCTTTCGCCGGAATGACGAGTCTTTGAGGTGATCCATGGATTTCAATCTCTCCGAAGAGCAGCAGATGATCATCAAAACGACGAAGGATTTCGTCGCCAATGAACTCTATCCGCATGAAAAGGAAATTGAAGAAACGGGCGTGCTGCGCCCTGAACTGCGTGATGAACTGAAGAAAAAAGCCATTGCCGCCGGCCTTTATGCCGCAAACCTGCCCGCTGAAGTGGGCGGCGCCGGTCTCGATACACTGACCTGGGTGCTCTACGAGCGTGAACTGGGCCGCGCCAATTATGCCTTGCACTGGACCTGCGTCTTCCGCCCCTCCAACATCCTGATGGCCTGCAACGCCGAGCAACGCGAGAAATATCTCTTCTCCGCGGTGCGTGGTGAAGCCTCCGACTGCCTGGCGCTCACCGAACCCGGCATCGGCTCTGACCTGCGCGGCATGAAAACCTTCGCAAAACAGGATGGCGATTGGTTCATCATCAACGGCACCAAGCACTTCATCAGCCATGCTGACGAAGCAACCTACTGCATCCTCTTTGCCGCCACGGGCGAAGAAGAAACATCACGTGGCAAGAAGAAGCTGATCACCGCCTTCCTTATTGACAAGGGAACGCCGGGCTTCACCGTTCGCATGGGCTATAAGAATGTCAGTCACCGCGGCTACAACAACTGCATTCTCGAATTCAATGATTGCCGCGTGCACAAGAGCCAGATCCTCGGCGAACTGCACAAGGGCTTTGATGTCGCCAATGAATGGTTGGGCGCAACGCGGCTGCAAGTGGCGGCAACCTGCCTGGGCCGAGCCGAACGGGCGCTGGAACATGCCAAGCAATGGGCCGTGGACCGCATCCAGTTTGGCCAGCAGATCGGCAAGTTCCAGGGTGTCTCCTTCAAGCTTGCCGACATGGCGATGGAGTTGAAGGCGGCGGAGCTCTTAACGCTCGAAGCGGCGTGGAAGGTCGACCAGAAGACCGTGACCGACATGGACATGGCCATGGCTAAACTGAAGGCCACCGAAATGCTGGCCTTCGTCGCCGATGAAGCGATCCAGATCCATGGCGGCATGGGCCTGATGAGCGACCTGCCGTTGGAGCGCATCTGGCGCGATGCAAGAGTCGAGCGCATCTGGGAAGGCACCTCGGAAATCCAGCGCCACATCATCTCGCGGGCGCTCCTGCGGCCATTGGGGGGATGATGAGTTTGGCTGAGACACCCCCTCCCCGCTTCGCGGTACTCTCCCAGCAAAGCTGGGAGAGAAATCTCTCCCCCAACTTGTTGGGGGAGTGGTCCGAAGGACCGAGGGGGTGTTTCATCATGAACGCCCTCTCCAAAGGCAATACCATCCCCGTTTTAGTGGTGTGTCTTGTGCTGCTTGTCGTCTGGTACATCGCCTGCATCCCGATGAATGCGGTGGTGGCGGAGACGAAGATTGCAGCGTCAGGCGGCGGCCTGTGGGCAATACTTTTTGAAAGCTGGAACCATACGCGGCCGGTGATACCGGCGCCGCACCAGATCATCAGTGAACTGTGGAATACTGTGTTCCTGGTTGCGCCATGGAAAGTGAAGTCGCTTCTTTATCACAGCTGGGTGACACTGTCGGCAACGCTTCTGGGATTTGTGCTCGGAACGCTGCTGGGCATGGCGCTTGCCATCCTGATCGTGCATTCGAAGCTCTTGTCCAAGGCGCTGATGCCGTGGATCATTGCCTCGCAGACCATTCCGATCCTCGCCATAGCACCGATGATCATCGTGGTGCTGGGCGCGCTCGGATTCACCGGGCTTCTGCCAAAAGCGCTGATCTCCACCTATCTCTGTTTCTTTCCCGTCACCATCGGCATGGTGAAGGGGCTGATGTCTCCGGATGTCATTCACCGCGACTTGATGCGCACCTACAATGCTTCGCAATGGGAAACCTTGTGGAAGCTTCGCATGCCGGCGGCGGTGCCTTATCTCTTCACCTCGCTGAAGATTGCCATTGCCATTGCGCTCACGGGTGCGATCGTCGGCGAGTTGCCGACCGGCGCCATTGCCGGCATCGGGGCGCGGCTTCTTGTCGGCTCCTATAACGGCCTCACCTTCATGATCTGGGGCGCGCTGGTGGC
>JBIOWL010000037.1:0-4531 GCA_044868645.1 Aestuariivirga sp. | reverse complement strand
ATCGAGTCTGAGGTTCTGCGCGATGATCACTGTATAAGCCGAACCAGCAGCAACATTGGCGCCCGGATCGATCAGAAGATTGCCCCGCGGCATGTAGATTGTTCCCGTCAGGGTGTGAGCCCTCCTCGATCCGATCCTGTGGTTCCGGCCCTTGCTGGCGTTGCGCGATTCAAAGAAAAGCAGCCCAGCCATTTCATCCTTGAGCGATCCCGAAAAGGTTATGTCGGCATTTCCCGAGAACTGTAGTGTCGTCAGATTTCCGGCGAGATAGAAGCCGACATTGTCGCCCTTGACCTTGCTGTTTGCGGAAATCCTGAACGGGCCATCCTTGATGGCATAGTTCCCGGTTTGGAATACCACATTGGCCGTGCCTGAAATCCGAATGCCGCCGCAATAGGTGCCAGGTTGAAGCACGACGTTGCCGGAGCTGATATTTGTGTTGTTGAAGTCGCATCCCGTGATCTTTGGCTCCGCCCTTGCGCCAAGGGGATCGGCGATGACCGGGCAATCGGTGGTCGGTGCTGCATCAGCCAACCCATCATTCTTGACGCCGCCCGCGGTGCACAGTTGCGAGGAGGTTACGGCGGCCTTGTTGCCAATGACGGCGCTGGTAGCCGAAGTGGAATCGACGATGATGCTGCAGCCCCTTGCCTTCACCGTGGCACCGGACTGGAGCCGGAATGACTGTGAAGTAGAAGGGTGCAACGTCAAAACGCAGATGTTAGAGGAGCCGGCGAGTGCAGCCGTGGCTTTCGTTGTGATCGGTGTCACATCAACACCGACAAAATGTGCAAAGAACGGCGTCCAGTCTTCCCGCACCTGGACGGTTACAGAAGAGTCGTCATCGTTCAGATTTACATCGACAGCAACATTGCGCTTCGGATCATGGATGGCCGCATCGACAAAAGCGTGGGCGGCCGACTCCAGGACAGAATCGCTGGTCTTGCCAAGCGCCAGTTCATTTGCGGCGGCGATAGCGGCATTGTCGGCAGCAGCTTGTAATTCCGATCTTTTCATCGAGAAGACTGCCATGTCGGACGCCGCCCCCACAGCCGCCAAAAGCATAGGCGCTGTAATGGCAAGGGGTATTGCGATGGATCCGGAGCAGGACTTGGCAAGTCCAAGCGCAGAGCACTTTAGAAAAGCTTTTTTCAGTGCTTCGGTGCCGGACTGCAATCCCATTGATACTTTCCTTTTCCCGAAGTGACATTCGTATCTGTAGAAGTGTCAATTCCGAGTTGATAAGCGTTGTAAAGAAATTATTTACTGCTGCAGCCAGCGCGCGCAACAAGCGCCAAATACAATTAAGGGCTTTATCCCAGCCCCACCGGAATGTGTTTGCCGCATTGCGCATTGGTTTGATCCAGGAAAACAAGCGCTAACCATGGCGCGCATTAACCCTGAAACATGAACTGGATGGCAGTGGTGCCTGCTGCAGGCTCGCCCCAGGATGGGTGCCATGTCAGAGCCAGGACAGGGAAAAGGCATTGGCCGGCGTATCGGCCAGCTTGTGGCCAGCGCGGTCTTCACGGCCGTGCTCTTGGCTGCGCTCGCCCTCTCCTTCGTACAGGTCAACAACGAGTTGGGTCTGCAGCGCAAATCGCTGGAAAACACCGGCTATACATTGGCGGCGGCAGTGGCTGACGCCTTGGTCGAGCGCAACCGCATCAAGGCCTTGGAAGCACTTGGTGCGGTGGCCCGCATTCCGGGACTGTTGATGGTCTCGCTCACTGACGCTGACAGCAAGACTTTCGCCAATCTCGGCCAGACCGCCGTGCTGCGGAGCGACCTTGCCAGCATGGATGGTAGCAATCTGTCCTTCCTGCTCCGCGGAACGATGCCGGTCGCCGTCGATATCGTGAAAGGCGGCCAGCGCGTCGGGCGGCTTGTGCTCCTTGCAGATATCAGCGGCGCCAGGTCCCACTTCCTGCTGACGCTCGTCAACACCTTTGTTGCGGCCTTTGTGGCGGCCTCGCTTGGCATGCTTCTTTCAAAACCATTGCAGCGCCGCATTGTGGCGCCGGTTGTTGCCCTGACAAACCAGATTTCCGCTATTCGGCAGAGCAAGAATTACAGCGCCGACATTGAAGTTGCCGAGGACATCGGTGAGGTCAGCGTCCTGCTTCAAGCGTTCAAGGGTCTTATGGCTGACATCCGCTTCCGCGACCAGTCGCTGCAGAAGCTTGCTTATTTCGACGCGCTTACCGGATTGCCCAACCGCTCGAGCCTCTTGAATGAAGTCGCCGTCGCAGGAGCCAGTGCTGGCAAGGCCGCGCTCGCAATCATCGACGTGCACAACTATCAGTCGTTCACCAACGCCTTCGGGCAAACCATCGGTGACGGCATCCTTATGAGTGTTGCTGCGGCTTTGCGCGAGAGCGCCCATGGTTCCGCCGTCTTCCGGATCGGCGCTCATGATTTTGCCGTCCTCCTCTATCCGGACATCGATGCGGGTGGCACTGAGCGCGCAGTGGCGGAGCTCATGGCGGCCTTCATCCGACCCCTCGTCATTTTACGCAGCGAGATCAAGATCGATGTCGATTGCGGCGTGGCCACCGCTGCGGCGCTTGAACCGGACCCAGTCAACGGCACCAACTTGCTGCATTGCGCCTTTCTGGCACTTGAGGCGGCACGCAAGCAGGGGCCTAACCGCTGTGTACATTATCAACCCAGCATGAAGGAGGAAGCGCAGCTCGGCACGAAACTGGCGCAGGAACTGCGCCAAGCCATCACCAATCGGTCGCTCGAAGTACATTTCCAGCCGCAGCTAGACGTGAGTTCGGGCGTCATTTCAGGTTTCGAGGCCCTCGCCCGCTGGCAGCATCCGGACCTTGGATCGATCCCGCCTGTCGTCTTCATTCCCGTGGCGGAAGCAAACGGCCTTATTGCCGACCTGGGTGAATTGGTGCTCGATGAAAGCTGCCGCGTGGCGGCGCAATGGCTCAAGGCCACGGGCATTCAGCGCACCATGTCGGTCAATGTCTCGGCCGCACAGTTTCTGGAAAGCGGCTTTGCCGCAAAAGTGATGAAGATTGCCGAAAGGTACCACTTGCCTCCTCATCTTGTGTGTCTGGAAGTGACGGAGAGCATTTTCATCGGCTCCGGGCTTGCGGATATTCGCGGCACCCTTCATGCCTTGACACGTCACGGCATCAAGCTCGCGCTGGATGATTTTGGCACCGGCTATTCCTCCATGGGCTATCTGGCAAAGCTGCCCTTCAACATCCTCAAGATTGACCGCTCTTTTGTCACCGGCGCGCACACATCGGCAAGACGGAGGGCGATCCTCAAGTCGATCATCGACATGAGCCACTCCATCGGCCTCGATGTTATTGCCGAAGGCGTTGAGACAGGCGAGGAAACTGCTCTTCTAAAAAGGCTTCAGATCGACAAGATCCAGGGATTTGGCTTGGCAAGACCCATGTCCGAAGAAGCTGCGCTTATGTTTGCAGAATCTTGGCAGGCGCGCGCTCAGGCGCAGATCATCGCCTAGCGCGCTTTTTCTGCAGCGCGTGTCTGATGCCTGCCGGAATAAGCCTCGACCACCAGCAGGCGATCGCTTCCTTGAACTTCAGGCCAGCGCCATAGGACGCAACAGGAAGGTTCTCGCTTTTCCATTGCTGGAAACCACCGGCCATGTCAGTGGCATTCCTCATTCCCATGAGTTGCAGATTGGCCGCCGCAAGGCTGGACTGATAGCCTTCGTCACAGACAAGAATGATCCTCCGCTCGTAGCTTGTCACCTTTCTGTGCCGCCACACCGACTTAGGGTCACAGCGCCACTCAAGCACATTGCGCCGGATGATAACGGCGCCCGGAATGAGGCCGTCCCGCCGCTGCTGCTCATCGCCCCTGATGTCAACGACAAAAGCCCCTTCGGCGATCTCCTTCAGCGTCTGCTGCGGTGATGGCCGCCCAGGCAGCAGCTTCCGCGACTCTTCCAGCAACTGGACGACGGTTTTCATGCCGCCACCGCAAAAGCCGCTATCCGGCCTTCAAATCCACAACCACTTCGCCGGAGATTGGATCTGTAACACCCAATCCGCCGCCCAAATCCTCCAGCATGCCGCGGAAGGAGTCGAGCGTACCGATCATTCCGGGGCGGGCCGCAACGATTTTATCCATACCCTGCCACTTTCCGATGAGGCAGTAGGCGCGGTCTCCTGTCTTGATGATTGCGGCTTCCTTCATGCCGTCGAACGGCTTCATCTTGCCGTGAGCCTCGAGAAAGGCTTTTTCCTGGCCCGGCTTAACTTTGAAACGGACAACATTATAGGCGGTCATGGCTGGTCCCTCCCTGCGCGCGCAAATTGTCAAGCAGCGTGCCTGCAAACCGGGTTCAGCGCGAAATTTTGAAGCCGGGAAGCTCAAGCACTGCCGCCAGTGGCACAAAAGCAGCCGCTGGCACTTGCGAGTTTGGACCCCGGTCCAAAGGCAGCTTCGCGAGAGGTTTTTCCTCATTCTGCGAAGTGCCGAAATAAGCCTATCATTCAGCCGCCGGAGACACAAGAATGGCCCGGAACGGCTACAA
>JBIOWL010000036.1:0-2631 GCA_044868645.1 Aestuariivirga sp. | reverse complement strand
TGCTGGTGGTGGCATCTGGATTGCGGAGCGCGATTGTTCCACTCTCACCGACGAGTTCGCCGCGCACATCATAGCCGTAACCCGCATTGATGTTGATTTCGATGCTGACGAGCTGGCCCCTGTCCGTCTCCAGCACCATCTGCACAGGCACTGTTGCCGGCGCGGCAGCGCCTCCTGGCCGGAAGACGCTGACAGCGGTGAACTCCGCATCAAGAAGCCAGCGGGCGATGTCATATTCATGGGGCGCCGAGTTGGCGATCGCCATTTCCGGGCGCGCATCATAAGCCGCCGCCACATTGCGGTGCTGGCAATGCAAGAGCAGCGCCTTGCCGATGAGACCCTGCGCAAGGCCGGACTTCATCTCGGCGTAACCCGGATCAAAACGGCGCATGAAACCCACCTGCACCAGGCGCTTGCCCCGTTTCTCTTCCGCCGCGAGCACCTGCAGGCACTCGTTCAGATCCTGCGACAGCGGCTTCTCGCACAGCACGGGCTTTCCCGCAGCGATGCAGGCAAGCGTCAATGGTGCATGAAAGGAATCAGGCGCGGCAATGACCACTGCATCGACATCGGGCCGCGCGATTGCTGCAAAACCATCTGTCAGCGCATGTGCCGCACCATGGAGGTCTGCTACCGTTTTGGCCCGCGTAAGGTCGGCATCACTGATGACCTGCAAGGCAACGCCCGGAACCTCTTCTGCAAAAATCCGCGCATGGTCCGATCCCATGACCCCGGCGCCGATGATGGCCAATCGAATACTCAATTGTTGCGTACCTACATTAAAATTCAGACAGGTTTCTCCCACTTCAAGAGATATTTCTCAAGTGAGAGCGCCTGGCCCACGCCACAGGCATATCCGAAAGACTAAGAAACGCCCACAATTCAACCTTGCGGAGCCTAACCGGCGGGTCCAAGATGAAATTCAATGCGCCAAAGAGCGCATCAAAGAGGGAGAATACAGATGACAGATGCAATCCGTCCAAAAGCGAATAACCGGCGTTCATTCCTGAAAAGCGGAGCCGTTGCAGCCGCGGCAAGTGCCGCAACTTTGGCCATGCCGAACATCGTCAAAGCCCAGGAAGTGAGCGTTTGGAAATTCCAGAGCACTTGGCCCGCCAAGGATATCTTCCACGAATATGCCATAGATTTTGTGAGCCGTGTCAATGAAATGGGCGGTGGCCGGTTGAAGTTCGAACTGCTGGCGGCGGGCGCAGTAGCCAAGGCATTTGAAGTTCATGATGCTGTGCTTGCCGGCACATTGGATGGTGGCCATGGCGTTACCGCCTATTGGTATGGCAAGCACAAGGCCTATTCGCTTTTCGGCACACCACCGGCCTGGGGCTGGCACGCCAACCAGATGCTCGGTTGGATCAAATATGGCGGCGGCCAGGAACTCTACGATGAACTGGTGCAGAAGATCCTGGGCCTCGATCTCATTGGCTACCTCACGGGCCCAATGCCAACGCAGCCGCTCGGATGGTTCAAGAGCGAGATAACAGATGCAGCGCAGCTCGCCGGCCTGAAATACCGCACTGTTGGCCTGTCGGCAGATCTGTTCAAGGAAATGGGCGCCGCAGTCACCATCATGGGTGGCGGCGAAATCGTGCCCGCCATGGATCGCGGGCTGCTGGATGCCGCCGAGTTCAACAATCCATCCTCGGACAAACTTCTTGGTTTTGCCGATGTCTCGAAAGACTACATGCTGCAGAGCTATCATCAGTCAGCTGAATGTTTCGAAGTCATCTTCAACAAGACGAAGTTCGATGCGCTTGCCCCAGACTTGCAGGCTATAATCAAATACGCCGCAGAGGCTGCGTCTCAGGACATGAGCTGGAAGGCGATGGACCGTTACTCAAAGGATCTCGCGGCCCTGCGGGAGGCTGGCGTCAGGGTCCACAAGACGCCTGACTCGGTGCTGCAGGCACAGCTTGCCGCCTGGGACAAGGTCATCGCCGCCCAGTCCGCGGACCCCTTCTTCGCCAAGGTCGTGGAAAGCCAGAAGGCCTGGACCAAGCGTGTGGTGGCCACCCAGTTCGAAATAGAAGTCGACCAGCACATGGCTTACGATCACTTCTTCAAGGCCTGATCGGGGAATATCATTCACTGACGCGGGAGCGGACGAAAGTTCGCTCCCGGTTCGGCGAGCATGGCATGGGGTAACCGCAGTGATCGGCGGCAGGGGTGGTCAATGAATAATCGGCAATTGTCTTTCGCTCTCTTTGCAGGCGGCGTTGCCTTGCTGGTTATCGCAATCTTCTGGTCTCTCTATGCCCTTGGAGAAGTGGGAAGGATCGTCGGTCCGCAAGGATTGCGCCCCAATAACAGTTTTCATTGTGTTGTCTGGTCTGGCGGAAACTGTGATCTGCTCGCTGCAGCCCATCTTGAGAAAGGCACCACTGCCTATTCTCCATTGACTTTTTGGGTCGGTGTTTTCGGCATTCTCGCCAGCTTCTGGCTCAATCTCAGAAAGCAGTCGCCAGAAGAGAAATGGGGCACGCGCCTGCAGCGCCTGCTGTTGCCTGTTGACCGGCTCAGCACACTTGTCGGCCAATTCTTTGCCTGGGCCATTCTGCTCCTGACCTTTGCGGTGTGCTACGAAGTCTTCTCGCGCTATGCTCTCGGCAGCCCGAC
>JBIOWL010000035.1:0-4627 GCA_044868645.1 Aestuariivirga sp. | reverse complement strand
CCGTGATGATCCGGGGGCCGGTCTGGTATTCGCCGAACTCGGCGGTGTTGGAGATCGAATAGTTCATGTTGGCGATGCCGCCCTCATAGATGAGGTCGACGATGAGCTTCACCTCATGCAGGCATTCGAAATAGGCCATCTCGGGGGCATAGCCTGCCTCGACCAGCGTCTCGAAGCCGGCGCGGATCAATTCCACAAGGCCGCCGCAGAGCACCACCTGCTCGCCGAACAGATCGGTTTCGCATTCTTCCTTGAAGGTCGTTTCGATGACGCCGGAGCGGCCGCCGCCCACGCCGCTTGCATAGGAGAGCGCGATGTCATGAGCGTTTCCGCTGGCGTCATTGTGAATGGCGATAAGGCAGGGAACGCCGCCGCCCTTCTGGTATTCGCTGCGCACCGTGTGGCCGGGGCCTTTCGGTGCGATCATGATGACGTCAATGGTCTTCTTAGGCTCGATCAAGTTGAAGTGAACATTGAGGCCATGGGCGAAGGCGATTGCCGCACCATCGCGGATGTTGGGAGCGATGTCGGCGCGCCAAATGTCGGCCTGCAATTCGTCGGGGGCGGCCATCATCATGACGTCAGCCCATTTGGCGGCCTCGGCCACGGTCATCACCTGAAGGCCATCGGCCTCCACTTTCTTGGCGGTGGGCGATCCGGCTTTGAGGCCGACGGCAAGGTTCTTGGCGCCTGAATCCTTGAGGTTCAGGGCATGGGCGCGGCCCTGGCTGCCATAGCCGATGATCGCCACCTTCTTGCCTTTGATCAGGTTCACATCCGCATCGCGGTCGTAATAAACGCGCATTGTTCCCATGCCCTTCGAATATTGGAATTCCGGCTAGCGCTTAGCGAGGCAGGCCCTGCAAGGCAAGGCGCAATTCCGCCTTGCCGCCTGGCTTTGGCGCATGGCAACCTGCGGCTGATCCGGGCCGCGACGGCCATCTTCGCAAACGCCCGCCACGCCTCAAACCGATGGAGCCCCACGCATTGGACACCGCATTGGCAAAGCGACTTTTGTTCATTGCCGTGGCGCCGGCCTATATTGCCGTTTACTGGCTTTCCGACGTCTTCAGGCTGCCGGAAACAGGTTCCTCGCCCTGGAACCCGGAAGCGGGTCTGGCTGTTGCCGCCATGCTCCTCTATGGCCGCAGGGTCGTTCCGCTGCTCGCTGCCGCACATTTTGCCTGCCTTGCAGTGTGGGCGCCATTTTCAAATCTGGCCTGGACGCTGATCCTTTCCATGGCGCATGTGGGCACATTGGCCCTGCTTGCTCATCTCCTGCGCGGCCGCCTTACTGCTTTTGAGCCACCAACGGTTCGCGCCGCAACCGGCTTTGCGCTTGCAGCCCTAGCGCTTTCCGTTGCAACGGCTCTGGTCCGGGGCGGCGTTGCCATTCCGGCCACCGACTGGTCTTCGCCCAAAATCATGCAGGTCATTTTCACTGTGGCGACGGGCAACATGGTGGGCATCATCACGGTGTTGCCGCTGCTTTCCGGCTGGCCGGAATTCAACCAGCAGCGCGGCCTGGCGCAGAGCTGGGACAGGTGGACGAGTTTGCTGATCCTCCTCCTTATCGCCGTGTGCATCTTCATCTTTGCCAGCGAAGCCATCGACCAGTTCAAATTCTTCTACCTGGTGTTCCTGCCGGTCATCGCGCTTGCCATCAGGCATGGATTCATGGGCGCAACAGTGGCGACCGCGCTGGCAAGTTCATGCATGATCGCCCTGCTGCTGTTGCGCCAATACGATCCGACAAGTGTCACAGAACTGCAGATGTTGATGATTGTTCTCACGCTGACCGGCATGCTTCTCGGAGCGGCCGTCACCGAACTCAAGCGGGCCTTTGAAGAACGGCTTCGCGTTCACCTGCGCTGGCAAGAAAGCCAAGAAGCGCTCGGGCGTGCCGCACAGCTTTCGCTTGCCAGCGAAATGGCGGCAGCAGTTGCCCATGACATCGCCCAGCCACTCGCCGCAGCGCGGAACTACCTGCGCTCGGCCTATCGCAGGGTGCAGCAACGCAAGCAGCCTGCCCAAGACCTCAGCACTGACCTCAAAGCAGCGGTGACGCAGATTGACTCCGCTGCAAGCATCATCCGCCAGACACGGGAATATCTCAAGAAGGGCGAAGTGCAGAAGACGCCGACCCATATGCGCGATGTGGTGAGCTTCAGCATTGAACTCTCCCTGCCCGGCCTCAACAAAGCGGGTATTTCCGTCGAGAACCTTTTACCCGCAGACCTGCCAATGGTCATGGCCAACCGTACACAGGTCTCGCAGGTCCTCATGAACCTGATCCGCAACGCCAAGGAAGCGTTGGCAGAAGCCGCCGAGGGGCAGCCGAAGATTCAGGTCAGCGCGAATGCCTGGGAAAGGCCGGGGTTCGTCACCATCCACGTGGCGGATAATGGGCCAGGCATCGATCCCAAGGTTGCAGGAAAGCTTTTCGAACCCCTCGTCTCCACGCGTGCGGGCGGACTCGGCATAGGCCTGCCCCTTAGCGAGACAATCATCCGCGAGCATGGCGGGACAATCTGGCTTGATGAAAGTTTTGCCAAGGGTGCGAAGTTTGCCTTTACGATTCCGGTGTCAGCATGAAAAAGACCGAAAGGGGAAAGACCGCAAGAATCCTGGTGGTCGATGACGATGCCGCGGTATGCCACTCACTCAAGGCGGTGCTTTCGACCTATGGGTTTGAAGTGGCGCTGCTTCACAATGCGGAAGATTTGCTGCAGCACATGGACGCCGCAAAACCGGATTGCATTCTGCTGGACCTCAGGATGCCCGGCATTGACGGTATGGCGGCGCTGCGCATCCTTGCTACCGTGCCGGCCGTTCCTCCCATCATCATGATCAGCGCCCATGGCGACATCGCGGCCGCAGTCGAGGCGATGAGGAACGGCGCGGTGGATTTCGTCGAGAAGCCTTTTGATGATGAAGCGCTGTATGCCAAGATTTCCTCGGCTATCGCAGATCACCGCAAAGGCCGAAAAGGAATTGAGTTGTTCAACACTCTCTCCCCACGTGAAAGGGAAGTGGCAGGCCTCGTTGCCAAAGGCTATTCAACACAGGCAATCTCTCTTGAACTCGGCCTCAGCAGCCGCACCGTCGATCATCACCGGGCGCGCGTGCTTGCCAAGATGGAGGCAACCTCCCTGCCGCAACTCATGAGCCGCCTCATCGCCATCGGTCTCGATAAATAGTCAAACGGGGCGGCCGGAGCCAGGGTCGGCGGGGATCGGGTTGGGAGCCTGGCTCCGGCCGGGGAAGCACAGCTGCGAATTGTCGGGAACGCTGCTGTTCTTCTCTCATATGGCAGCCACGGGCGGTTGCCCATAGGCGCAACTGCCTATGGGTATGGCTACGGATACGCGGAAATGCCGCAAGGTGTTATGGGCCGCGTGATGAGCGGCACCATTTCGCCCGAGATCGACGCCCTGAAAACTCTCTTGCCCGAGGCCTCGCTTCGCCAGATCGTTGTATCCGGCAACGGCATGCTGCCCCTTTACCGGCATGGCGACCAGTTGCTCGTGGCAGGCACGGAAAACGCAAAATGCGGAGACCGCGTGGTGGTGGAAGGGGATGATTTCGGGATCGTCGCCGGCACGCTCATCCATTTCGGCAAGGACCAGATCGTCATTGCCAAGGGCGGACAGCCATCAAGGAGCCTGCGCGTTGATCTTGCTGCCGCACGGTTCTTCGGCCGCGTCATCTGGGCCAGCCAATGAGTGCCGGCAGTGGACTTCAGCACCACCAAAATCACCAACCAAACCTTCAGGAGAAGAAGCGTGAACAATTTTGTGCATGATGGAAACACGGTTGTCGTGCCGGCCCCGCGGGAAGTGTTCAGCGGGGACGGGGTACAGGTCGGGGCGCTGTTCGGCATCGCCGCGACATGGGCACCGACGGGTCAGCAGGTTGCGTTATCGTTGCGCGGTGTCTTCGAGGTCAAGAAAGTTGCCAACGAATATTGGCCCGTTGGCGCGCGGGTCTATTGGGATGATATCCAGCACATATTCTGCGCCGATCCTGCCCATGCCGCATTTGTCGGCGTTGCCGTGGAAGAAACGAAGATGGAAGCCCCGGGGGTAGGACGCATCAGGCTGAATGGCACGGGCCTCGTGCAGTCCCCGGAGTCTGCTGCTCCACTTCTGAACCCCCTTCCCATTGATTGGGAAGGGGTGAGAAAGCAAATCTAGAGTCTCCGGCGAGCAAGTCCCTGAAAGCACCGGGATTTTAGGATTTTATCCAGATGTAGGATTTTAGACTTGACATAGGTATGATGGCACCCTATATTCAGCCTCGTTGATTGACATCGTAAATCGATGCTCAGGACGCGGAGCTGAAATCGCGTCCCACCCCTCCGGGGTCATCCGGAAACCCGGGGAGGGGTGTGCCCGGGCGCCAGCAAGCGACGATCAATCGGACGCGATTGACCGTCGATTGCTGCAGCCAAGCGCAGCGAAGGCCCACCGAACTTTCGCGTAGAGCGGATTGAACTTTGACGGAATCTCTTCACTTTCGCCTCCCCCATATGACAGGGCTATCCATATAGCGGGATCAAGCCCTCTCCCGTGGCCAAGCGGCCATGGGAGAGGGCAACTCACATGCGATTGTCCTCGCCCTTCTT
>JBIOWL010000034.1:0-2363 GCA_044868645.1 Aestuariivirga sp. | reverse complement strand
ACCGAGTCAAACTGCAAGCTGCCAAGTGGGTCCCGGCTTCTCGCCTTGGCGAAGCTGAAGCTTCGCTTCGGCGTAGCCAGGTCGCCGGGATGACGGTAAAGAGCGAGGCCCGGGGTGACGGTTTGGGGCCTGCAAACAGGCGAGTTGCGCCTACATAGAGATGTTGTTGGCGCCGAGAGAAGCCAGAAACAACAGCAAACCAAAGCCGGCGATGGCGAGGCCAACGGCCGTCTTTCCCCAGCGGATGATGAACCCCATGGCGGGCGTGTCGGCTCCTACCAGTTTTCCGGCAAAGCCCTTGGCGAAGACGGCGGCGGTGGCAATGGCAGAAACCGTGAGAAAGACGCCAAACCCCATGGCCAGCACAGAGGCAACGCCTGCCCAATAGAGGCCAAGCGGATAGGAAAAGATCAGCACGAGAATGGCGCCGGAGCAGGGCCTGATGCCAACTGCAAAAGAAAGGGCATAAGCCCGCGCCAAGGACCAGTTACCTCTCACATCAGCAGCGGCGGGCGCATGGGCATGGCCGCAATGCTCATCATGGATGTGGACGGCGGCGCCATGCACAGCGCCCGCATCGGGGCGGGATGCCAGTTCAAATTGCGGCCCGGCAGCAGCCATTTGTTCCGTATGCGGATGAAAACGCCAGCCCCATGCGGTCCAGACAAGGTAAAGGCCCATGCCGCCGATCATCAGATAAGAGGCGCTTTCGAGGAATTGCGCGGCGTCTTTCGCCATGGCGGAAGCGCCACTCACAAAGAGCAGCAAGGCGCTCACCACCAGAATGGCTGTCAGCGCCTGGATGAGGGCGCTCAAAAAGGCAATCAGGATGCCGCGCTTCAATTCATTCTCGGTGGCGAGCAGCCAGCCGGAAATCACCGCCTTGCCGTGGCCGGGGCCTGCGGCATGAAAGACGCCGTAGAGAAAGCTCAGGACAAACAAGGTCCAGGCCGCCGTGCCGGCAGATGAGGCCTTGAGCTGGCGCATCGATCCCGCCATGCGGCCGTAGAAATCCTGCTGCTTCTCGCGCATCCACAAGACCGGGTCTTCCAGAAAGGGTGTCTGAATGAGCGTTCCATCGGCATTGCGCGGCGGCACCAGCAGCTTGCGCTTGTCGATGACGACGGACTTGCTTGTGGGCTGCTGGGTTTCCTGCGCAAAGGCGGGAAGTGACGTCACCGCAAGGAAGACGCCGAGAAGCACGGCGAGGATCAACCGCATGAGACGACGAGCGCCTGGGCAAACATGGAGCCGAAATCGGTGGGCTGATCGGGAGTCCATTCGGTGCCCTTGTCGGCAAGGAAGGTGCGGGTCTGGTCCATGTCTTCGGTTGAAGGCAGAGGCTTCAGGTCCATCTTGCAGCCATCGGCCAGCTTGCCCTGCAGCTTCGTGGCCTCCGTCTGTTCATAGTCAAAGGCAATGAAGAAATCCGGATCATAGACCTTGATCTCAATTGCGCTGGTCTTGGGGTCCACGGGCTGTTTCAGCGGCACGATGAAAAAGAGCTTGAGGCGGCTGTCATTGCCAAGATCCTGGCCATACTGGGTGACAGGCCCCTGTTCCAGCAACTTGCCGTTTTGCTTCACAAAGGTGAAATACTGGCTTTCGAGCAGGTTCTTGATGTTCTCATCGGTCAAGGGCTGGATTTCCGCGGGCTCATAGGTGCCGTTGCCATTGGCGTCCAGGCCTTCAAGAGCGAATTGCGTGTAGTTCTCGTCAAAAGTCCATTCCACGCCGACAGCCTTCAAAAGGCCCGCATCATCGGCGAGGACCATGGTCCGCATGGTGGAAAAGACATGGGGGTGGGCCACGGCGCGCTCGCTTGCCGCCAGAGCCAAAAGGGCCGCCAAAAGGCATGTCAGTTTGCGCCGTTTCATTACGTCCGAATCGGAAAATCCTGTGGCTTCAATAGGGCAGAATGCGCCAGCCCGCATATTAACATGGATTAACTGCACGGTGACGTGACTTTCCGTTCATTGCATTTTGGGTGGGGCGGTGTCAGGGAGGTGGCCCATGAGCCTTGATGTTTCCACGGGCGCCGCCGTCCTCGCTGGGGCGCTCAGTTTTGTGAGCCCCTGCGTGTTGCCGCTGGTGCCGCCCTATCTCTGCTATGTCAGCGGGGTGTCGCTCGAGGACATGGCGGAACGCGAAAACGGCGATACGCCCCGGCATGGCACCCGCGTGATGCTGGCGGCGGCGTTGTTCGTGTTGGGATTTACGACAGTCTTTGTGTTGCTGGGGGCCACGGCATCGGCGCTGGGCCAGGTGCTGCGGGAGAATTTGCCGCTCTTGTCGCAGATCGCGGGGGTTCTGATTATCCTCATGGGGCTGCATTTTCTGGAGGTTTTCCGCATCGGGTTCCT
>JBIOWL010000033.1:0-3217 GCA_044868645.1 Aestuariivirga sp. | reverse complement strand
ATGTAGCTTCCAGCATCATGCAGTTTCGAACTTGTGCTTCCCGTGAACTGGCTGAGCACGATCATGCCGGCGACTGCAATCATTTCACTTGCCATGGCCGCGAGCAGCAGCGCCTTCTTCCGAACCGTGTCCTGCCCCGCGATCTGGATGCGCTTGTTGAGAAAGAATCCAACTTGGGTGATTGCTACCGCCAGGAAGACAGCAGAGACAATCATGGCCAGTGCGAAGGGCTGCGCGAAAGCCGGATCGACAAGCAGCCTGCTCACCGTCGGCGGAGCTTCCACATATCTCTCTGGGCTTAGAACAAAACCGGCGATGTGCACACAAATGATTGAATTTGCTGCGATAAATGGCCCCAATACTATTGGAACCACTTGACTCGATCTGGTCATGCCAAAAAACTTGGACAGTGCACCGATTCGCACGATAGTGTACCCTTGTCCGTTACTCAATTTTACGTTGTTCAATCACGAATATATGTCTAATGAGCCGAGACTGCAATCTGCGCTGGCCGGGGTGGGGGATGATTCGCACTGCAATTGTAGGGCTGGGGAACTGCGCAAGTTCGCTGGTCCAGGGAATTTATTATTGCCGCAAGGAGGAACCAGCAAGCATCATTGGCCTGCCGTTTCCCCTGCTCGGAGGCTACCGGGCCTCGGATATCGAAATTGTTGCGGCGTTCGACATTGACAAGAGGAAGACCGGGCGAGCCGTCAACGAAGCCATTTTTGCCGCTCCCAACTGTACGGCGACGTTCTATCGCGATGTTCCACCCACATCTGTTGTGGTTTCGCGTGGCCCTGACCTCGATGGCGTCACCGCATTCATGCGTAACCAAGCGCCACATCGCAGTTTTGTCCCCAGCGACGCGCCTGAACTGAGCGCTGATAAAGTCATCAACGTCCTGCGGGACTCGCGGGCCGAGGTGGTCATCAGTTTCCTGCCCGTGGGCTCGCAACTGGCCAGCGAATTCTACGCCACATGCGCATTGGAGGCGGGCGCAGCTTTCGTCAATGCGATACCGGTGTTTCTCGCCAGCAACAGCAAATGGTCCGCGGCCTTTGCCAAGCGCAATCTCCCCATCCTGGGTGACGACTTCAAGGCGCAGATCGGGGCGACCATTGTTCATCGCACACTTGCCAAGCTCTTCGACCTGCGCGGCGCGAAACTCGATCGTTCGTACCAGCTGAATGTCGGTGGAAACACCGACTTCCTGAACATGATGGACTCCAACAGACTGGTGCAGAAGCGCCAATCGAAGACGGAGGCCGTGCAATCCATCTTGAATATGCGTCTCGATGACGAAGATGTGCGCATCGGTCCGTCGGACTATGTTCCATGGCTGAACGACCAAAAGGTTGGCTACGTGCGCCTGGAAGGAAGGTTGTTTGGCGGCGTGCCCATGAATCTGGAGGTCCGGCTGTCGGTTGAAGACTCGCCCAATGCCGCGGCGATGGCTTTGGCGGCGATCCGGTGCGCGCGCATTGCGCTGGACCGGAAACTCAAGGGGGCCATCGCAGATGCGTCGGCATTCCTCTTCAAGCATCCCCCGGAACAGGTCGAAGACAATGAGGCGCTCGAGCGCCTTCTGGCATTCGCCAATGCATCGGCTTGAGTTGAAACCGTCTTGACGCCCCACTCCATCATAACTGGCGGAAGCAGCGGCATTGGCCTTGCCACCGCAAAGCTTCTGGCATCACGAGGCGTCTCGGTCAGTTTGATCGCCCGAAACCTTGAGCGCCTTGAAGCTGCGAAGGACGCTGTGTCAGCGGCCGCGAAGGGCGATGCGCGCGTCGGGATCTATCAGTGCGACGTCCGCAATGCACCGGGCCTGCAAGCAACCATTGACGCTGCCATTGATGCGCTGGGGAAGCCGAGCTGGGCGATTTCATCGGCCGGCATTGTACACCCCGGGATATTTCTAGATCAGCCATTGGATGCCTATGAAGAGCAGATCCAGACGAATTATTTTGGCTCGCTCTATTTCGCCAAGGCAGTCTGTCCACACATGATCGCCAACAAAGCTGGCAGACTGGTGTTCATCTCCTCCGGCGCGGCTTTTTTCGGGTTGTTCGGCTACAGTTCTTACGCGCCCTCAAAATTTGCCGTGCGCGCGCTCGCGGAGTGTCTGCGCGTTGAACTGAAGCCGCACGGCATTTCTGTCACACTTGTCTGCCCCGGAGATACCGATACGCCGCAACATGCGGCCGAACTGCTCACCCGGCCGGTGGTGACCAGCCAAATTGCAAAGACAGGAAAGTTGTTGTCGCCGGAAGCGGTTGCAGAAAAACTGGTAGACGCGTCGGTCCGCAGCAAATTCCTCGTCACCTTTGGATGGCAAATGCAACTTTTGGGGCGGACCTACAGCCTTATCGCGCCTGTTATCAGGTCCTACCAAAATGTGCTCATAACCAGATTCGGCAGTGAAACGTGATTGCCTCAGCCGATCCGATTGATGTGGCGTATATTATTCTTGTTATATGGCTGGCTGGTTGCGCCCTGTTGACGATCCTGACGCTTCTTCCAGCAACGCAAAGCAAACTTGAAGGCGTATGGCCGCTGATGCTCTCAGAAGCGGTCATTCTCCTCGCGGGCACAGTTCCCTGGCTGTTGCCCCCGCCTTTTCTCGGAGCCGCGCTGATCGCCGCCGCGGGCCGTATCGGCTATGAGAGCGGGACCATTCTCAGTGGTCCTTCCCGGCGGAGAGCAGGTGCCGTTGGCGCAGCCCTGCTTGCCGGCCTGACATTGTTTGCCTGGTTTGTGAGCTATTTGACGGGCGGGGTTTGGCTTGCGGTGCTCATTGCCCTGGCGTTTGCCGCTGCCTTGCAACCAACAAAGGATTGGCTGTGGCGGTTCCTGATCTTTCCGGCCCTTCCTTTCGTTCTGTTTGTCACCACAGCACGGTGGCCCGAGATGGCAAGCCTCTTTATATTGTCACTCTTCATCGTGGAGATATTCGACAGTTTCGCGCTTTTGGGCGGCAGGCTCTTAGGCAAGCGGCCGCTTGCGCCGAAGCTGAGCCCCAGAAAGACCTGGGAAGGATTGGGCGTTGGATTGATTGCTGTGGTTGTTGCCGCATGGGCAGTTACCTTCGCTCTCAACATGGATGTGCTTACAGTTGTGGCAATCACATCAGCTTCAACGATCGGCGCCATTGTTGGAGATCTCACTGCATCGGCCGCAAAGCGACGTGCCCATGTGAAAGACTATCCGGCCG
>JBIOWL010000032.1:0-2407 GCA_044868645.1 Aestuariivirga sp. | reverse complement strand
ATACCACGCGATGAATCATAGGTGAGGGTCAGGTTTGGCTCGAGCCCTCGGAAGGATGGAACTTCAATTTCGATGCGATCTGCATAAGATCCGTTCCACGCTGCAACTGGCGGCTGAGCTGACTTGGCCTCTGGCGGTGGCGCTACTCCCACTTCCTGTGCAAGCGAAATGGAGGGAAGCGGACTCAAGGGCAGGTTGAGCATAAGGGCTGCGGTACCTAAAACCAGCGCCACTCGCCGGGTCTGCCCGGCCAAGACAAAAAGCCAATTCCGCCCCGCAAGATGCTTGACCATGCCGAATCTCCCGCCACTGCCTGTTCCCGCATAAGCTGCAATTGGCGGGGTGCTTCGCGCAACTCTTGATATTTGCTCGCGGGAGTTTTTCCACAGAAACTTGCATCACCACCGGTTGTGGGACCGGCAAAGTCGTCCTAGCTTCCGCTCAACGACTGCAGTCCCGATGGAGGCCCAGCGCCATGCGCTTTGTCATTTTTGCGTTTGTTTTCTTGTTTGTCCCGGCAGGTGCTGTACAGGCGGAGACGAAATCCCTCATGCTCACAAATCGCGCGGGCGAGACCGTTACCGCCATTGCCGCACATGAAAGGAACAATCCCGAGGCCGTGATAGCGGTGACACTGGAAGCCGCCGTCGCCAACAATGAGACTGCTTCCTTCACCCTGGATTTGCCCGAGGGCATCTGTCTTGCCGACCTCGTCTACACACTGTCGCCGGATCATCTCACCACTCAAAGCGGCGTTGATGTCTGCAATCTCGATGGCGTTGTTGTTGAATAGAGGAATGCAAAGCGTGGTGCGGTTCTGAACTCTCTCGCCACATATGCCGTCTTTGTGTTGTTGATTGTGTTGCTCGTGCACTTGTCCTGGTTCGATTTGCGCCGTCACCGCATTGCCGATGCACATTCACTTGCTGTTCTCACCCTTGCCCTTGTGACTTTGCCCGCGAGCCCGGTGCAAAGCCCGTTCAACATGGCACTTGGTGTGATGACCGGCGGGCTCAGCTTCGAGGTGTTGCGCCGGGCCTATCGCCATATTCGGGGAAAAGACGGCTTGGGATTTGGCGATGTGAAGTTCCTGGCCGCATCCGGGGCATGGGTGGGCCCGTTCGGCATACCCTATCTCGTTTTGCTGGCTAGCATTTCAGGGCTTGTATCGGCAGTGGGGCTTTATGTTTATCAGCGAAAATCGTCGCTCGGCGACAGGCTTGCCTTCGGTCCACACCTTGCCGCTGGACTTCTGATATGCGTAGCATTGCAGCACTATGGATTTCTCTAGAGGCAGATATGGCGCGCCAAACAGCGAAACGGTACAGCCGGTTTGAGGAAGGTTACACGCTTCTCGAACTCCTGGTCGTGCTCGGCATTATTGCCGCTCTCTCTGCCATCGTTGCACCGCGGGTGATCGGCTATCTGGGGCAAGCAAAGTCAGATGCGGCGCGCGCGCAGCTGGCCAATGTGCAGAGTGCGTTGGAGCTCTACTATCTGGACACCGGCACTTATCCCACGGGTGACCAGGGCATTGATGCGCTCATTGAGGCGCCTGCCAATGTCTCCTCCTGGCGTGGCCCCTATTTGAAGAAGGAATCGGGGCTTCTCGATCCCTGGGGCAAGAAGTTTGTCTATGCCCAACCCGGTGAACATGGCCCGTTCGATCTCTCTTCGCTTGGCAGAGACGGCAAGATTGGCGGCGAGGGCGAGGACGGCGATCTCGTCAGCTGGTGAGAAGTTAATTCAGTTTGCCGTCATCAGCGGCACAACAAGAGGCTCGAGCTTTTCGAAGTTGCCGGCCTTGAACTGAAGCTCGATCTTCACGGCTTCTGGAAGCCACAGGTTTTGCCAGGCATCATGCCATGAACTGTCTTCTGCCTCGGTTGCCCTCCCGAAATATTGAAAGCTCACATCAGCAAGCTCTTTCAGAATAACCAAGTGTTCCCCAGCGGCATGCGAAGAATTTTGGCCGACGGGTGCCCGCAAGAGAAATAGGCTGCCTGATCCGTCGTCAAAGCCAAGGGTTAATTGATAGAGTCCTCCGCGCACCAGTCTGTCATCCAGGGTGTTGACGATGATGAGCGACTGCACATCACCTCGCAATGAAGCGGGCTGCGCACCTGCAATAGTTGTTGCAGAACTGATGCGGGCGCCGGAAATCATCCGCCGCAGAAAAGAACGCCCCGCATCGCGCTCTTCGTTTTGCGCCACCGATGCCTCGATCCTGCGAATGTCCTGAAGCCTGCGAAGGGAATCCAGACAATAGACGGAGAGGATGGCAATCAAGGCGAGGGCCACCAGCAGCTCCACAAGCGTGAAACCATCATCGTGCCGGGCGCAAACCTCATTCATCATTCGCGTCCCGGATCAAAATTGTCTCAATGGGATCACTTTTGCTGTCAGG
>JBIOWL010000031.1:0-5082 GCA_044868645.1 Aestuariivirga sp. | reverse complement strand
CCTGTTCTGGCCCGCCACCCGTTCCTGGCAACTGGCGCGGGAGGCTGCTCAAGCGCGGGCCAAGAATGATGCAGTGCGAGCACGCATTGCCGTTGCCGCATCAAAGGACCAGGCGGCGCTCACTTTCGGATGGGGCGTGTTTGTCCTGCTCGTGCTCGCGTTCATTAGCTTCATCTTCATGAACAATGCTGCGGTGGGCCGCACATTCTTCATGCTGCCTCTGCTGATGGACAAGTGGTGGCAGGTGGCGCACAGGTTCATCACCGTCAACATCGTCACATTTGTCGTGGCGGAAATCCTCGTGCTCATCTGGGGGATGATGGTGGCGCTGGCTCGGATGATGCCGGGACCGGCCGGCAAGCCGATCCGTTTCCTGGCGACGCTCTACTGTGATGTTTTCCGCGGTATCCCAGCAATCGTCACCTTGTATCTCATTGGATTTGGCATTCCGACAAGCGGGCTTCCAGATCTCGTCATTCCGTGGATTTATGGTTTTTTTGCCGACACATCGCAAATGGATGTCAGGACCTTGCGCGATCTAGCGCGCATACCTGTGATGTATTGGTGCATATTAGCCCTGACACTCACCTACGGCGCATATGTTGCAGAAGTTTACCGGGCAGGCATCGAAAGCATCCACTGGAGCCAAGTGTCTGCCGCTCGCTCGCTTGGCCTCTCGCATCTGCAGACCATGCGCTATGTCGTGGTGCCCCAGGCTATCCGCCGCGTTGTTGCACCACTGCTCAACGACTTCATCGGCCTGCAGAAGGATACGGCCCTTGTGCAAGTTCTGGGCCTGGTCGACAGTTTTAGCCAGTCGCGGGCCATTGCAGCGAATGCATTCAATCTCTCTGCGGTGACGATTGTTGCGATACTGTTCGTCGTCGTCACAATACCACAGGCGCGGCTGGTGGACTGGCTCGCCGAACGCGATGCTGCGCGCATGAAGGCGGGGGGCTGAGATAATGGCCTTTCTAGAGCTTATAGACGTGCACAAGCATTTTGGGCCTGTGCATGTGCTGCGCGGCGTCAATCTTTCGGTCAAAGAGCATCAGGTTGTCTGCCTGATCGGACCATCGGGCTGCGGCAAATCCACGTTGCTTCGCTGCATCAACCAGTTGGAATCGATCCAGAGCGGCGAAATCCGCTTGATGAATGACCGAGTGTCGGGAGCTGGTGTTGACGTAAACAGATTGCGCCAGCAGGTCGGAATCGTATTCCAGAGCTTCAATCTCTTTCCCCATATGAGCGTGCTGGAAAATGTGACGCTGGCGCCCATCAAGGTTTTGGGCCTTTCGAGGAGTGAAGCCGAGGACAAGGCGATGCAACTTCTCAAGCGCATCGGCATGGATCCGAAGGCGATGGACTACCCTGATCGTCTTTCAGGCGGCCAACAACAGCGCGTAGCCATTGTCCGGGCACTTGCCATGGAACCCAAGGTGATGCTGTTGGACGAGATCACCTCGGCGCTTGATCCTGAACTGGTATCGGAGGTTCTCAATATTGTCCGCGACCTCGCCAAGCAGGGCATGACCATGCTGCTCGCCACCCATGAAATGGGCTTTGCGCGGGAAGTCTCATCCAAAGTCTGTTTCCTTCATGAAGGCGTGGTGCATGAGGAAGGGCCGCCTGAACAAATCTTTGGCGCGCCGAGGAATGAACGCACACGCGCCTTCCTGAAGCGGATTATCGAAGCCGGAAGACTGTAGCCTTCAGGCGTAACGCGCAAATATCTCACGGGTGCCGTCCTTCTGGAAAAGAACGACTTCAAACGGGTCTTGGCCGCTGCCTTCCATCCCCGGCGAACCTTTTGGCATTCCCGGAACGGCGAGCCCTACAGCATCTGGTTTTTCCGCAAGCAAGCGCTTGATATCGGCCGGCGGCACATGGCCTGAGATTGCGTAGCTGTGGATCATCCCGGCATGGCAGCCTCTCAGGTCGGCGGGAATATTTCTTTCCTCCTGGAAAGCGTTGAGATCGTCGCTGTCTCGCATTTCAGCCAGCATTCCGGCTTCTGCCATCAGCTTGCTCCAGGCCTCGCAGCAACCACAGCCGGGGTTGCGATAGAACACCGCCGCCTGGTTTGCGGCGAGGGTATGTGTTGCAGCCAAAGTTGACACTCCGGCAAGCACGGCACGGCGATTCAATGTCAGGATCATGCAAATGTCTCCTTTCGTTGGCGGCACAGGAGAGCAGGTGAATGTGGCATAAGTGCCTGAATATCCGTTCATCTCCGGTTCAGCAATGTGGCGAAGAGGCCATTTTGAACCCACAGTTCCGCCCCACTGAATTGCCATAAAGTTGCCCTCAATTTTAAGTCGGAGGACGGCATGAAGAAGAATTTGTGGGCTGCAAGCCTTGTGGCCATGGCCCTTGTTGCGGGTGGGGCCTTTGCGCAGGAATACCCCACGCCAGAAGAACCGGCGGCTGAAGCGGCAGCGCCGCAACTGCCTGAGGAGGTTCTGAATCTCCTCAATGACAAGCGCCCAGCGCAGGAGCTTTCGGACGACGAGCTCAAGAACCGCGCAAGGCAGGCTCGCCGTTTCGCGAAGGCCGAGGGCTTGCCGCAGGACGTTCGGGGTCAATTGCAGGCCCTTGCCGATGCTGACCGTGCCGAGCTTGAGGCCCGTGCCAAGGCGGCCGAGCAGGCACCGGCTGCGGAACCACCGGCTCAGGAGCAGGCCACCGAGCAGCCGGCGGAACAACCCGCCGCAGAAACCGCGCCATTGCCCCAGGAGGTGCAGACTCTCCTCGCCGACACGCGTGATCTGGGCAATTTTTCCATCGACGAGTTGAAGGCACGCCAGCAGGCTGCGCGCAAGTTCTCCAGAGATGAAAACCTGCCGAAGGATGTGCGCCTGCAACTGGCGGAGATCGGCAAGCAGGCGCGTCAGGAAATAGCCAAGAGAGAAGCGGCAGGGCAACAGCAGGAACAGGCTGCCCCTGAACAACCGGAGCAGCCTGCGGAACCCCAACAGGAACAAGCGGTGCCGGCCCAGCCAGATCAACCAGTGGAACAGCCTGCGGAACCCCAACAGGAACAAGCGGCGCCGGCCCAGCCAGATCAGCCAGTGGAACAGCCTGCGGCGGAAGCTCCAGCAGAACAGCCTGCTGCGCCCGCCGCCGACAAGGCGCAGGTGCAGCAGCTTGACGGCAACCAGGGTAACCCCGAGCTGGAGGAAAAGGCAAAGGCACTTCTTGCCGATGAAACGCCTGCCGATCAGTTGGATGACGAAAAGCTGCGCCAGCGGCTCGATGCAATGCGTGATGTGATGGAATCGAACCAATTGTCACGCGATACCGAGCGCGCTTTGCGCAAGAAGCTCAGGGCAGACCGGGAGGTGCTGCGTGACCGCATGGCCAAAGTGAAGGCCGAGGAGGAGGCCAAAGCCGCGGCTGAGGCAGCCAAGAAGGCCGCCGAGGAAGGAAAGACTGATGGCCAGGCTTCTTCCGGTGAGAAGCCGAAAGACCCAGTTATTACAACGGAAACACCGCGCCGCAACGTTCTGCTGGACCGCCGCCGTTCTGATGAGCTTGACGACAACGAATTGCGCATCCGCATCAAGGTGTTTCTCGATTTCGAGCAGGACCCTTCATACCGGGACTTTGACGAGGAACAACGTGGCTATTGGCGCGAAACGGTACGCCGCGACCGTGAGAGGCTGCGCCGCCGCATGGAGGAAGAGCGCAACATCAGGCGTGTCGAGTTTGAAGACGAATCCAACATCGAACGGATCGACATAGACGACGAGAACTATTCAGACGACGAGGAATACGATGACGTGTTTGCTGCGGAAGTCGATGAAGAAGACATCGAAAAGGTGCTGATTGCGCCACCCAAGAGGAAAGTTCGCCGCGTCGCTTCTGTTGATGAAATCGAGCAAGAGCCGGAGCTTCGCGACTCCCTGCGGCGCATCGAGATCGATACCATCCGCTTTGGCTTCAATGAGGCTTTTGTGCGGGAAGAAGAGATCGGGTCTCTCGATGAAATCGCACTGGTGATGGAAAAGGTGCTGCGACAGCATCCACGCGAAAGGTTCCTGGTTGAGGGCCACACGGATGCCGTAGGTTCGGACGCCTATAACCTCAAGCTCTCGAAGGCACGCGCCGAGGCGGTGAAGAAGGCTCTTACCACCTTCTATCTGATCCCCTCACGGAACCTCGAAACCGTGGGGCTCGGCGAGCGCTATCTCAAGATCCCGACGGCGGAAGCGGAGGCCGAAAACCGCCGCGTGTCGATCAGCCGCGCCACTGCGGTTCTTGGCGAGGCCGAGGAGGAGTAGGCCAAACCAGCCTGCTTGCAGTCTCGGATGGGCGCTGCTAATTGCGGCGCCCATTCTCATTTTCAAGAGGACACTATGGCCGTTGAACGCACCTTTTCCATCATCAAGCCGGATGCCACGCGGCGCAACCTGACGGGCGCCATCAACGCCAAGATCGAGGAGGCGGGGCTGCGTATCGTCGCTCAGAAGCGGCTCAAGTGGAAGCAGGCGGACGCCAAGAAGTTCTATGCGGTCCATGCGAAGCGGCCGTTCTACAAGGACCTCGTCAAGTTCATGACCTCTGGCCCCATCGTTGTGCAGGTGCTTGAGGGGCCGAACGCGGTGGCGAAGTACCGCGAAGTCATGGGCGCCACCAACCCTGCCAATGCCGATCCGGGCACGATCCGCAAGGAATTTGCCGAGTCCATCGAGGCCAATTCGGTACATGGCTCGGACAGCCCGGAGAATGCCAAGAAGGAAATTAAGCAAGTGTTCAAGGCTTCGGAGATCGTCGGATAATGAACAGGCTTCCATACATTGCGCTGACGGTTGGGGCCTATGTGGCCTTCATCGTGCTGGTCAACTGGCTGTTCATTCCTGAGAATTTGATCGAGGGCGTGACGCAGTGGTCCACCAACACGTGGATGGGCACGCTCTATCTTGCGAATGTGATCGTCGGTTGCGTCTTTGTGTTGCGTGACTATGTGCAGCGTGAAATCGGTCACAAGGTGCTGCTAGCGACACTCTTTGCCGGGTTGCCGGTTTGGTATTTCGCGGGGCCTGGACTTGCGATTGCAAGCCTGACAGCCTTTGTACTGTC
>JBIOWL010000030.1:0-4265 GCA_044868645.1 Aestuariivirga sp. | reverse complement strand
ACATCTTCAATCCTCCCGTGGCGATGGCGCGCTTTCCGACCGCGTGGAATCACGCGGTCGAAAAGAATTCGCGCCAATTCAATATACTGGAGCAAATTCTTTTCGGCCAAGTCTGCAACTTGGCCGGAATTTGCTCTAGGATTTATTAAGCTTTCGGCAAATCCTCGGGGCGCGGCATGGAAATGATGTTGTAGCCCGAATCCACATAATGGATTTCGCCGGTGACACCGCCAGACAGTGGCGAGAGAAGATAGAGCCCTGCACCGCCCACTTCTTCCAATGTCACAGTGCGCCGCAGGGGCGCGTGGGATTGCTGATAGTTGAACATGGCCCGCGCATCGCCGATGCCGGCGCCAGCGAGGGTTCTCATGGGGCCTGCAGAGATGGCGTTCACACGGATTCCTTGCGGGCCATAGTCTGCGGCGAGATAACGCACCGATGATTCAAGCGCCGCCTTGGCGACACCCATGACATTGTAGTTCGGCATGGCGCGCATCGAGCCGCCATAGGTCAAGGTGACGATAGCGCCGCCATCGGGCATGAGGGCCGCGGCGCGCTTGGTGATCTCGGTGAAGGAGAAGCACGAGATCACCATGCTGCGAATGAAATTCTCGCGGCTGGTATCGGCATATTTGCCCTTGAGCTCGTTCTTGTCGGAGAAGGCGATGGCGTGGACGAGAAAATCGATCTTGCCCCATTTCTGCTTCAAGACGGCAAAGGCATTGTCCACCGTGGCAATGTCCTCGACATCGCAGGGGATCACGATTTTCGAGCCCACGGATTGGGCCAGCGGCTCAAGGCGCTTGCCGAAGGCCTCGCCCTGGTAGGTGAAAGCGAGTTCCGCTTCCTGCTTTGCCAGTTCCTTCGCTATGCCCCAGGCAATCGAATGGTCGTTCGCCACGCCCATCACCAGACCGCGGCGACCCTTCATCAGTCCTTCAACCATCAATCACCCGTTATAGCGTTGGAAGATAAGCGTGGCGTTGGTGCCGCCGAAACCGAAGGAGTTGGACATGACGGTGTCCACCTTGGCGTTGTCAACGCGCTTCCTCAGAATGGGAATGTCGGCAAAATCAGGATCGAGCTCTTCGATATTGGCGCTCTCGGCAAGGAAGCCGTTCTTCATCATCAGCAGGCAATAGATGGTTTCCTGCACGCCGGTTGCTCCCAGCGAATGTCCGGTCAAAGACTTGGTGGAGGAGATGGGCGGCACCTTGCTGCCGAAGACTTCGCGGATGGCTTCGATTTCCTTCTTGTCACCGACCGGCGTTGAGGTGCCGTGGGGATTGATGTAGTCGATCTCGCCCTTCACGGTGGAAAGCGCCAGCTTCATGCAGCGCACCGCGCCTTCGCCCGAAGGCGCCACCATGTCATAGCCGTCGGAGGTTGCACCATAGCCGACGAGCTCGCCATAGATCTTGGCGCCGCGCGCCTTGGCATGCTCCAGTTCCTCCAGCACAACGACGCCGGCGCCGCCGGCAATCACGAAGCCATCGCGGTTCTTGTCATAGGCGCGGGATGCAGTTGCGGGACGGTCATTGAATTTTGTCGACATTGCTCCCATGGCGTCGAAGAGCACAGAGAGCGTCCAGTCCAGTTCCTCGCCGCCGCCCGCGAACATCACATCCTGCTTGCCCCACTGGATCATTTCGGCAGCATTGCCGATACAGTGGGCGCTCGTGGCGCAGGCGGAAGAGATCGTATAGTTCACACCCTTGATGCCGAAGGGCGTGGCCAGCAAGGCCGAATGTGCCGACGACATGGAAGGCGGCACGGCGAAGGGGCCGACGCGCTTGGGTCCCTTCTCGCGGGCTGTGTCGGCGGCAGCGACGATGGTCCGCGTGGAAGGACCGCCCGAGCCCATGATGATGCCGGTGCGCTCATTCTTTACATCGCCATCCTCAAGGCCTGCGTCGGCGATGGCCTGTTGCATGGAGGCATAGTTCCAGATGCCGCCATCGGCCATGAAGCGGCGGGCCCTGCGGTCCACCTGTTCGGGATCGAAATCGGGCGCGCCATGGACCTGGCAGCGGAAGCCCATCTCCTTGTATTTCTCGGCGGTAACAATGCCTGACTTTGCTTCGCGCAATGAAGCTGTGACCTCCTGCGCGCTGTTTCCGATGGACGAAACAATGCCCATCCCTGTGACGACGACACGCCGCATCAGCCTGCCTCCTGTTACTTGTCCGGCCCGAAAAGCCCGACCTTCATGTCACTGACCTGATAGACTATCTCGCCATCGGCCTTCATCAGGCCATTGGCCACCGCCAGCTTCAGCTTGCGCAATATAAGGCGCGTCACGTCCACTTCATAGGTCACGGTCCTGACCTTGGGCGTTACCATGCCGGTGAACTTAACTTCGCCGACACCCAGGGCGCGGCCCTTGCCGGGCTCGCCCAGCCAGCCGAGGAAAAATCCGGTCAACTGCCATAGCGCATCAAGGCCGAGGCAGCCGGGCATGACGGGATCGCCATAGAAATGGCAGGCGAAAAACCAGAGATCCGGGTTGATGTCGAGCTCCGCCGCCACCTTGCCCAGCCCCACAGAACCGCCATCCTTCACGATCTCGGTGATGCGATCGAACATCAGCATGGGCGGAAGGGGCAGTTGGGCATTGCCGGGGCCGAACAATTCACCGCGCCCGCAGGTGATCAGATCTTCATAGCTGTAGGACGGCTTCGGCGTGAACATTTCGTGAGTTGGCCCCCAAATTCAGGATTTTGGATGTCCTTAGCGCGCTTTCCGGCCACGTGAAACCACGTGGCCGCAAAGAAATCGCGCCAAGCAAATATCCTGGAGCAAATTCTTGTCGCCAAGACGGAATTGTCTTGGCGGAATTTGCTCTAGCATGGTGCATCCGCACAAGGCAAAGCTGTGCAAAACCCACAGAAATGCCGCGTTGCGCGGTATGGTAGTAGATTGCTATAAGGCCCGCATGCTCAAGGAACTGGAGCGGAAACTAAGGGATTCCGGGCTGCGCCCCACGCGGCAGCGGCTGTCATTGGCGCGCCTGCTTTTTGCCCATGGCGATCGCCATGTTTCCGCCGAACAGCTTCATGCCGAGGCCCAGGCGGCGCGGGTCAGCGTTTCGCTGGCCACGGTCTACAACACGTTGAACCAGTTCAAGTCGGCGGGGCTCCTCCGCGAGATCGCCATCGAGGGCGAGCGTAGCTATTTCGACACCAACACCTCGAACCATTTCCACTTCTTCGACAGCGCCCATGAGGAACTGACGGACTTCGAGGCCGAGGGTGTGCATGTGACGGGCATGCCCGCGCTTCCGAAGGGCAAGGCCATCGACCGCATCGATGTGATCGTGCGGCTGAAGGACAAGTAGGCTAACTCTCCTCTCCCTTTGGGAAAACGTGGCGCATATCTTGCGTGCCGGAGGAGGCCGATGATCCGATCCCAAAAGCCTGCCCGGCCCCGCTCGACTTACTCACGGCGATGCTCGCAACTAATCCGATTGAGTGCGCGGGATCGCACCGCGATCACATGACCTACCTTGCGACCCCTCGAGACTTGCCTTCAGTTGGCGAATTTCGGCTTCGAGCCTTTCGATCCGCCCATCACGCTTGGCGAGTGCGGCGGCGACATCGGCGGCTTCGAAGCGCTGCGGAATATGTTGTGGACAATTCGCGTCCCACGCAGAGATAGTGAACAACACCACCTGCTCAGGCCGCGCTTTGTAGTTCGCCGGCATGAGCTTCGCGATTAGCTCGGCATCGCCCTCGACGACTCTCGCCGTGCCCCAGATCTTGATCCGCCGCCGGTTCGCGTAATCGATCAGGAACAGATGGCCTTTCGAATTGTCAGCCAGGTTTCCCCTCGTGATGAATTGGCGATTGCCGGCATAGTCGACAAAGGCAATCGTCTTGTCATCGAGTACCCGAAGGAAGCCGGCGGGACCGCCGCGGTGCTGAATGTAGGGCTGGCCGTCGGCATTGGCTGTGGCGAGAAACATGCTGGTCTGCGCCGCGATGAACGAGGCCAGATCCGGCGTGATTGTAGTTGCCCACGAGCCGTTGCCCTCCATCTGCGCATAAGCCTTGCGTGAGCCATTTTTCCCCTGGAGCGCTTTCACCGAGTCAGTAAAGGCGATGTCGCTTGCGTATATTGCTGTACTGTTCATGGCTGCCTTCTCAAAGTCCAATGGTGCGGATTTTGTCTGCTGCGGCTCCGCAATTGACGCAGAGCTGCGAGTGCGGTTCAGGGCGCGTTGGCGCGCGCCACTACGACCTGGAAGTCGATCTCCGTCCTGGCAA
>JBIOWL010000029.1:0-2834 GCA_044868645.1 Aestuariivirga sp. | reverse complement strand
AACTGAACGTTCATCAGTCCCACAACATTGAGAGTGAGCGCCAGCTTCCTTGCCTGTGCTTCAAGCTCCTTGATGACAGAAGCCTTGAGGGAATAGGGCGGGAGCGAGCAGGCCGAGTCGCCTGAATGGATACCTGCCTCTTCGATGTGCTCCATCACGCCGGCGATGAAAACGTCCTTGCCATCGCAGATGCAGTCGACGTCAACTTCGATGGCGTTGGAGAGATAGCTGTCGATGAGCACGGGCGAGTCGCCGGAGACAACCACGGCTTCGGTGATATAGCGTTGCAGTTGCGCGTCATCGCGCACGATTTCCATGGCGCGGCCGCCGAGCACGTAAGAGGGGCGGATGACCACGGGGAAACCGATCTTCTTGGCAATGCGCTTGGCTTCAGCGCCGGTCGTGGCGATGCCGTTCTCCGGCTGGCGCAATTTGAGTTTTCTCACCAGCTTGGCAAAGCGGTCGCGGTCCTCGGCAAGATCAATGGCGTCCGGTGTGGTGCCGAGAATCGGGACACTCGCCGCTTCGAGCGCATGCGCCAGCTTCAGCGGCGTCTGACCGCCGAACTGCACGATGACGCCATGCAGTGTTCCTTTTTGCTGTTCGGCATGGATGATTTCCAGCACATCTTCAGCGGTCAGTGGCTCAAAGTAGAGGCGGTCTGAGGTGTCATAGTCGGTTGAGACTGTTTCCGGATTGCAGTTGACCATGATCGATTCATAGCCCGCATCATGCAGCGCAAAGCAGGCATGACAGCAGCAATAGTCGAACTCGATGCCCTGGCCGATGCGATTCGGACCACCGCCTAGGATGATGACCTTCTTGCGATCGGAAACCTGCGCCTCATTGCCGTCCGATCCCGCAAGCCCTGTTTCATAAGTCGAGTACATATAAGCCGTGGGCGAAGCGAATTCTGCCGCGCAAGTGTCGATGCGCTTGAAAACCGGACGCACCTTGAGCTTGCGGCGGTGGGCGGCGACTTTGCTTTCGCTCAAACCCACAAGCTGTGCCAGCCGCTTGTCTGAAAAGCCCATGGCCTTGAGCTTGCGCAGGTTCTCAGCGTCTTTCGGCAAGCCGCGCTCGCGAATGGTGTGTTCCATGCGCACCAGTTCCTCGATCTGGCGCAGGAACCAAGGTTCATATTTGCAGGAGGCATGAATCTGCTCGACGGTCGCGCCATGGCGGAAGGCCTGGGCAATCGTCAGCAATCTGTCGGGAGTGGCACGGCTCAGCGCGGCGCGGATGGCGTTCCGGTCATCGCCTTCGCCGATGCCGGAAATTGAAATTTCATTGAGTCCTGTGAGGCCAGTTTCCAGGCCCCGCAGCGCTTTCTGGAGCGACTCCTGGAAGGTGCGGCCAATGGCCATGACTTCGCCCACGGATTTCATGGCGGTTGAGAGAACGGACTCGGCGCCGGGGAATTTTTCGAAGGCGAAACGCGGGATCTTCGTTACAACATAGTCGATGGACGGTTCGAAGCTCGCAGGCGTGGCACCGCCAGTAATGTCGTTCGCTAATTCATCCAGCGTGTAGCCGATGGCCAGTTTCGCGGCGACCTTGGCGATGGGAAAGCCAGTGGCTTTCGAAGCAAGCGCGGAAGAGCGCGAGACGCGCGGATTCATTTCGATGACGACAAGGCGGCCATTGGCCGGGTTCACGGCGAATTGCACATTGGAGCCGCCAGTCTCGATGCCGATCTCGCGCAGCACGGCAATCGAGGCGTTGCGCATCACTTGATATTCCTTGTCGGTAAGTGTCAGCGCAGGAGCAACGGTGACGCTGTCACCCGTATGCACGCCCATGGGATCGATGTTCTCGATGGAGCAGATGATGATGCAGTTGTCGGCCTTGTCGCGTACAACCTCCATCTCATATTCCTTCCAGCCCAGAACCGACTCTTCGATCAGCACTTCCTGGGTGGGTGAGGCATCGAGACCCTTCTCGACAATGTCGAAGAACTCCTCGCGGTTATAGGCAATGCCGCCACCGGTGCCGCCCAGCGTGAAGGAGGGGCGGATGATACAGGGAAGGCCGATGGCGAGCATGGCCTCAAAGGCTTCGACCAGCGCGCGGTCACGGTATTTCTTCTGGCGCTCGGGTTCTCCTTCCGCCCATTGCTTTTCAAAGGCATCAAGGTCGGTGGCTTCAGTCTTCAGCTTCGCATGAAGTTCCTTGTCGGCGTCCTTGGCCGCAGAGGCGTTGGCGAGCATGGACTTCGGGCTTTCGAGCCCGATCCTTGTCATGGCATCGCGGAAGAGTTCGCGGTCTTCGGCCTTGTCAATGGCTTCGGCCTTGGCGCCGATCAGCTCCACGCTGAACTTTTCCAACACGCCCATCTTGTTGAGCGACAGCGCCGTGTTGAGCGCCGTCTGTCCGCCCATGGTGGGAAGAATAGCGTCGGGCCGCTCCTTCTCGATGATCTTTGCCACCACCTCCGGCGTTATGGGTTCGATATAGGTTGCATCCGCCAGTTCAGGGTCGGTCATGATGGTGGCAGGGTTAGAATTGACCAGGATGACGCGGTAGCCTTCCTCCTTCAGGGCCTTCACGGCTTGGGTTCCGGAATAGTCGAATTCGCAGGCCTGGCCGATAACTATCGGCCCAGCCCCGATGATGAGGATAGACTTGAGATCAGTTCTCTTTGGCATTGGGAAACCCGAATTTGGGCTTCCCTAGCGGAAGGGACTGGCGATTCCAAGCTGTTTGGCTGGCAAGGTTCTGGCCCCAGCTTGTAGCCGTTCCGGGCCATTCTTGTGTCTCCGGCAGCTGAATGATAGGCTTATTCCGGCACTTCGCAGAATGAGGTGAAACCTCTCGCGAAACTGCCTTTGGAC
>JBIOWL010000028.1:0-3117 GCA_044868645.1 Aestuariivirga sp. | reverse complement strand
AATATCACCCGCGGAGACGGCGCGATCCGAACCATGGAGTTGTCTCTTGCCGATCCATGACTTCACTTCTCGCGCAATCTTGCGCGCCAGTTTCCGCCGGGGATGGTCCTCGGCAATGTGATCGACGGGCGCCTTCCAGTAATCGGCCTCTTCGTCCTCTTCGCGCGTGATAAGCGGCCAGAACTCGAAGACACCTGGAAAGCCTTTGCGTTCTGCTTCGTGCCTTCGCTCGTCCTGCCCCTTCTCGCCAAACCCTTGCCGCGCCAGCAAGCCCTCGGCAAAGACCATGTCAACGGAAGAAAGCACGTGGACGAGGCTGCGGTAAGAGACGGTAAGATCGACATGCAACAGCCCGCCAAGAGGTTTCGCCTTCTCCACCAGCCAATCCCGCGTCTTGTCAAAAGACGAAAGATCAGCGCCCTGAAAACTGAAGATGGACTGCTTGCGGTCGCCCACCGCAAAAACGCTGCGTGGTCTCTCCTCGTGCTGGCCCTTGCCCGAAAAGAATTCCTCCGCAAGAGCGGTGATGATCCGCCACTGTGCCGGGTTTGTGTCCTGGGCCTCGTCGACAAGAATGTGATTGAGCCCCTTGTCGAGCTTGTAGAGCACCCATTGCGCATTCTCGGAACTTGCCAGAAGCAACGCCGTCCGTTCGATGAGATCGTCAAAGTCATAGAGCCCGCGTGCCCGCTTGGCCGACTCGATCAGATGTTCCACCTCGGCCATGGCAACGGCCGCAACTATGCTGATGTCTGCGGTCTTTCTCAGATTCAATTGATCGAAGAGACGGGCGACCCGCGCCTGCTCAGCCTCGACCTCCTGCGCGATCCCGGCGGACTCTGTCAGTTTCTTGCGTATCGGTGCCTTCAGGGGCTGACCCTTTGCAGTGAAGTAAAGCGACAGCAGCGCCAGGAAACGGAGATTGCCCTTACTGCGCACGGTCTGGCGGAGCTTGTCTGGTCCCTCATCATTGTTGCGATATTCCGCCGCCGATTCCAGCATCGATGCCCAGCGCAGATAGGCTTCTTCATCGATGGCGCACATCTCACGCTCAAACTCATTGGCGCTGCGCCCGTCCCTCAACCCAAGCCCTGCCTCAAGCTGTTCCTGCAGCAGCGAAACACCGCCCGCTTCGAGCAGGCTGAGCGCAACAGCGCCCTTTCCCAGATAGGCCTTGGCGAGGCTCTCAAGTTGCTCGGCATTGCGCAAGCCGTTTTGAGCAAGCGCCTCCCAGGCAGCAGCAATGTGAGGCTTGGGAGACAGCAAGGCCCGCGCCAGGCAATCCTGCAGCAGCTTTCGCTGCTCATCCTCCTCCATCACCCGGAAGCCCGGCGCGATGCCGGCCTCTACGGGGAAGAGCTGCAGCAGTGACTCGCAGAAAGCGTGAATGGTCTGGATTTTGAGGCCGCCCGGCGTTTCAAGAGCCGTGGCAAAAAGCTGCCGGGCCTTCCTGCAAAGCCTTGCATCGGGCTTCGGGATGCCAAGGTTTTTCAGTTCTTCTCTCAGCGCATCGTCATCGAGCGCAATCCATCCTGAAAGCTGCGCGAAAAGCCGGCTCGCCATCTCCGTTGCGGCCGCCTTCGTATAGGTGAGGCAGAGGATTGATTGCGGCTCGACGCCATCGAGCAGCAGCCGGAGGATGCGCGCACTCAACACATGGGTCTTGCCCGAACCCGCGCTCGCTGCCACCCAGACGCTGCGGCTCGGGTCCGATGCGTCCTTTTGTGGCTGTGTCAGCACTTTCCGTTTCTGGAGAACAGCACCGGTCACGGCTTGCTCCTCGGCGCCAGCCGCCATTCACCGAACCTTGAGAGATGGTCAAAGTTGGAGTGGTCCTCCTCCCTGAAGAGATTGTGCCTTGGCACATAGGCCGTTTCCGGCAGCTGATAATTTGCAAGCAGGACCAACAGCGATTGCAGATGGGCCACAGCCATCTCAGCAACATCGAATTCAGAAGAAGCAAAGCTGATCGCTGCCGCCTCCTCTCCGCCACCCACTTGCACATAGGCAAGCTCGGAGACTTTGGAATTCGCAAACCCGGCAAATCCATCTCGGTCGGCAATCGCGGCTTCGAGCGTGAGCTGTGGATTGAAGCCGCTTTTCACCTGTTTCCAGCTGGGCGTCGCGCCGGTCTTGTAGTCGATGATGCGCAGCGAGCGGTCCTTGAGAATATCGACACGGTCAGCCCGCGCCCGTAATTGATGTTCAACCCCTCCCGCAACAAGCCGGATCTTTCCTCTTTCCTCGACATGGAGTCCGGCAAGATTTTCGCGCAAGTCCCGCTCAATATGAATGAGCTCCCGTGCCATGCGCTCAAAGCGCGGCCACCACAGCCGCGCCACTTCCGGCATGGCAAGGTAGGGAGCAAACACGTCCCGCCCGCGCGCCAAAAGGCGGCCGAGATTCTTTGCATCATCCCCATCATATGGACCGAGAAGCCATCGGCCGATGGCGGCGTGAACCAATGTGCCGCGCAGCCTTGCATCGGGTTCGGCATCAGCCTCCTCAAGCGGCTCCAGCTCAAGGATGCGCCTGGCAAAGACTGCATAGGAATCGCGCACCAGCATCTCGATTTCCGTGACGCTGAAACTGGTGGGCCTGAGCGCAACATCCGGCCTCACGGCGGGCCGCGGCCACGGCGTGAACGCCTCAGCCTCATCCAGCCGCCGCGCCAGATGCACCAGTTCCTGCGAAAGCTGTTGCTCAGGTTTGAGCCCGCCCAATTCCAGCACCGCCCTGAGCCGCAGAACCCAGCGTGATGGCAGGGCGGGTTTGCCGCCGATGCGCTGCGACCACGTCACCATCACCTTGCCGCGCCCGAAGCCCTGCACAAAATCATGGGCGGTGATGCCGATGTTCCGTTCCGGCTGCGACAGGGAAAGCGTCTCGCGCATGCTGCGGTTGAGCCATGGTCCCGTATCGGCAAGCTGCGGCCACTGGCCGTCATTGAGCCCACCCAAAATGGCAAGATCGAGCGGCACCAGCCGCGCTTCCAGAAGTCCCAAAATGCTGATGCGCGCTTCCGCCTCCAGCGGCGGGCGCACCGGCGTGGTCGCCAGATGGTGCAGAAGGACCGGCGCAACCTCATCGAATGACACCGGTTTTTTCCAGGCACTC
>JBIOWL010000027.1:0-2082 GCA_044868645.1 Aestuariivirga sp. | reverse complement strand
TTACGCAGCTTGATGAGGGGCGTGTTGCCGATGGCGGCAATGGTGTCTTGGCGGATATCCATGTCTTGAACCTGTTTCTGTCCAGCATTGCCGCAAGCCATCGCAACCGTCAAATGTAGCGACCGGGCATCAGCCTCCACCGTTTGTGATGGCTCATTGGCCCGTAATGCAGATGATTTTCCTCAGCCGCCGCTCGGCTCGATGAGCACGCGGCCTTTAGGCGGACCAGCAAGGGCTGGGGAGTTGTCAGGAGTTGACCAGACACGGGCCTGCAAAAACTCCAGGAAGGTCGCAGCTTGCGGAACGGTCGGAAAATCCAGCTGGACAATGATGTAGGCCGGGTTGTCATGAGGTTGATAGATTCGATGACCGGTAACGCCGGCTTCAAGGCGCTTTGCAGCGAAGCGGTCGAAAGCAGACTTCCATGTTGCAAAGTCGGATATCGCGTGTTCGATATGAAGGGTCGCCATTGCTCTCACCATTCCTATTGGTGGATGCCGAGCATGAAACCACGGCTAGGGGCCGTCAACGCTTCCGGAACGGCGCTTAGGCGGAAATGGCTCCCCGAGCTGGACTCGAACCAGCGACCATTCGATTAACAGTCGAATGCTCTACCAACTGAGCTATCGGGGAACGATTGAGGGCGCTTTAGCAGAGCGGCCAGCCCTATGAAAGTGGTTTTCTCAACTCCCCACAGGGGATGATTTTTCACAATTCCGCACTATATGACACCCCTGTGATCGGAGGTTCTTGCGCGTGAAATCAATCAACTTCCTTGGAAAAAAGGTTCCCGTTCCCGGCAACCTGTTCTTGCGCATTGCACTAGGCCTTGCGCTGGTCGCGGGCGGCCTTGTGGGCTTCCTGCCCATCCTGGGTTTCTGGATGATCCCTCTCGGCCTTCTGGTGCTGTCGATCGATTTTCCGCCGGTCCGGCGCTTCCGGCGCTATCTGACTGTGCGGCTGGGCGACTGGTTCAAGGCCCGCTGGCCCGGTTTGGCGCAAAAAATGGGAATGACCGGCCGGCGGGGCAACCGGACGACCTAAAATGGAGGCCTCGGAGGGAATCGAACCCCCGTACGAGGATTTGCAGTCCTCTGCGTAGCCACTCCGCCACGAGGCCAAATATTTGATTGCGCGCGCTTATAGGCGATGGGTTGGGGCCATACAACCCAAGACCCTAACGAATTCTCAAGGCAATTCTGGTAGGTGTGGCATTGGTGCCACTTCGCCAAAATATGATGGTGTTTTGTTGGATTTGGGTATCAATCTGATATACGCCAACGATGACTTGCTGCCACTAGACGGCTAAAGTGAGGCTGGGGAGTCGGGCAATAAAAATGAGGGTGAGCCTTGGCGCGGGTCTTAATGCATAAATATGGATGGCTTTTTGGCGTTGCACTTGTTGGACTGACAAGTGCGAGCAATGGCGCATCTGCAGATACATTGCAGGACGCATTTCTGAGCGCTTATCGTACCAATCCAGTGTTGCAGTCTCAACGCGCCCGCCAGCGCGCTACTGATGAACTGGTGCCAACGGCCAAATCGGGCTGGCGGCCGACCATCATTGCCAACGGAACGGCCGAGCAGGAATGGAGCGATTCCAGCGCGTCATCCGCAGAATCCCATGATTCGTATGATCTCAGTATCGAGCTCTCTCAGCCCATTTTCCGCGGTTTCAAGACCGTGGAAGGCATCAAGTCCGCCAAGGCGCAGGTGCGCGCCGGACAGCAGAACCTGGTGGCCACCGAGCAGGATGTGCTGCTCGACGCGGTGACGGCCTATATGGACATCATTCGCGACCAGAGCATCCTGGGGCTGCGCAACCGCAACGTGGCAAACCTTCAGAAACAGGTCGATGCGACCAAGGCCCGCTTTGATGCCGGCGAAGTGACAACAACCGACGTGTCGCAGGCGCGCGCCAGGCATGCCGCGGCGCAGGCCGGCGTTGCAGTGGCTTCCTCCAATCTCAATGCCAGCAAGGCGGCATATGTTGCGGTGGTGGGCCACAACCCCGGCAAGCTTGCCTCGGCCCGGGCCGCCAAAATTCCACGCAGCCTCGAAGCGGCGCTTGCTGCTGCCCAT
>JBIOWL010000026.1:0-7767 GCA_044868645.1 Aestuariivirga sp. | reverse complement strand
GGGGTGGTGACCCACTTCTGGAATGTAGCGAGAACTAGCATTTTCACCGCGCGGTGTCAAGCTCTAATTTCCTCTTTTTTGTCTTTTTTCCTAAGTCATTGAACTAGCGGCAGGAATTTATGCCCTCCTGCTTCACGCAGAATAAACGATACGACCACCGGCTATCGTATTGCGCACTTTCACATGCTGCAGGTCGTCCGGCACGATTTCCCCAACGTTGCGGCCGAGCACCACGACATCGGCGAGATAGCCTTTCCGCAAAATGCCCTTCTGCTTTTCCGCAAACTCGGCATAGGCGCCGAGGCGTGTGTAGCTGGCCAGCGTATCGGCAAGGGACTGGCGCTGGTCCGGCACATCATCGGCCCAAGCCTTGCGCGTGACGGCGGAATGGATGGCGCGCATGGGGTTGATATCCGAAACAGACCAGTCGGTTCCAAAGACCAGGGGAATGCCCTTCTTCCTGATCGTAGCCCAGGAATAGGAATAGGGCCATTTTGCCCTGCCGATTTTTGTGAGCGTTGGTTCGAGCGGCAATCCGGAGCATCCCGGCGCATGGCAAGTCTGCATGGAAGCGATGACACCCAGCGAACTGAAGAGTTTCAGGTCGTCGGGGTGATGAACCTCGATGTGTTCGACGCGATGGCGCGAATCGCGTGGGCCGTTGGCCTTGCGCGCCGCCTGATAGCCCTTCAGCACCATGCGCACTGCGCCGTCGCCGATGGCATGGACGGCAATCTGCAGGCCGAGCTTGTCTGCCAAAGTGGCAACTCTATTGAAATGTTCTTGCGAGAATAGCGGATCGCCGCGCCAGCCTGCGCGATCTGGATAGTCATCGAGCATGACTGCTGTGCCGCTGTCGACGACGCCATCCATGAACATCTTCACCATGCCGCATTTGAGCCAAGGCGAGTTGTAGCCAAGGGTCATCAGCCGTGCGCGTTCGAGCGCGCTATCACCCATATAGGGTTTCAAATGGAAGGGAACCCGGGTCCGCGCAGTCAGCTCGCCACGCCTTTCAAGCGCTGAGAGCAATTGCATGGTGTAAATGTTGCCATCCATGTTGTGGAACGATGTGATGCCGTGGCGCGCCAGATGGGCAAAGCCCGTCTTCATGATGGCCAGGTCAGATTCGAATTCGCGGTCGGAAGGATATGGCTCGGGCTCGCCTCCTTCGAGGCCGAGGCGCGGTCTTTTGTAAACGTCGGTCAGCGCAAGCACAGGCGCAATGGCCTCCGGTTCACGCAATTCGCCCGTGGCCTTTCCGTCCGGCCCCATGACGATTTCATGTCCCAGTGTCAGCTTGCGGCCTCCCAATATGCCGGCAAGTTCGAGCGCTCGGGTGTTGGCCCAAGCAGTGTGATGATCCGGTGCATAGGCCAGCAATGGCCTCTCAGGAGAAACCCGGTCGAGATCATGGCGCGTTGCCGACCGGCCATTGTCCATGGCGACATAGCTGAGTTGCTGGGCAATCAGCAGCCCCTCTCCGGGGTGCTTGGCCGTATAGTCCCGGACCACGTTTGCCAGGGCAGCAATTCCGTTCTGACCTTCGAAGTTGGGCAATCCCAGATCGACAGCTCCACCAAAGATGTGCATGTGCCCTTCAATGAAGCCCGGCAGGACGGTTGCGCCGTTGGCGTCGATGACCTTGGTCTTGCGGCCCTTCAGCTTTGCAATATCGCGGCTTCGCCCCACCGCGATGATCCTGTCTCCGGCAAGGGCCACTGCCTCTGCCCGGCGCCTTACGGGGTCCTGTGTCAAAACGGTCCCATTCAGAATCAACAAGTCCGCAGACATTCGGCTTTCCTTCCATGATCATATCGGAATAATGTCCCGCCCAATTCCTAGCAGGACAATTTCCAGTGTTGAATACGCGCTTCCTGATCTTTGCCGTGGGCATCGTTGCGATGTCCGAATGCACATTGTCGCAGGAGCGGGAATGGTCGCTGGATGCCTCCAACGAGGATGCCTTTCTGGTTTTTGGCGTGCCGCAAACGGATGATGTGGGCCTGAGCTTCTGGTGCAAGATCGGCAGCGGCTCTGTCGCGATGTTCTATCCCGTCACATGGCGGGATCTTCCGGACAATTCCACGGTGACGGTCCGTGCTGAAATCGGTCCGGCCAGATTGAAGTTCAAAGGCAAGGCGAGCGCCCGTTCTGACGGGGCACCGGCAAGCATCGAAGTGCCGCTGGCTCTCAATGCAAAGCTGTTCAAGTCCATGAAGACGAGCGATCACTTTGTGCTCAAGGTCAGGGGCCACAGGGCCGCCTACCCCCTGTCCGGCGCCGATGTCGATGGGCTGCTCAGCTTGTGCCGGCGGAGCTAATTGGCAGAGCCGACAGGAGCAATTTGAGAGTTTCCATTGTCGCGGCATCGGCAATACCGTCAATGCGTGCAGGGTGGAAATGGCGCTGGAACGCGGTCACGATTTCCTGCGTGACGGCGTCATAATAGCCCGACGGCTCAATGCAATAGCCGTAGTTCAGAAGCGCCCTCTGCAACTCCAGAACCAATTCTCCACTATCGCCCGTGGCGAGAGTTATGCCTCCAGTTGCCCCGGAAGGTTCCACCCAGTGGCCAATGCCGGCCTCGTGCAGCCTTCGCCAGTCAAATTTTTCACCGGGGTCCGCTTTCCTCGCCGGAGCGACATCGGAATGGGCAAGCACCATCTCCTTGCCGATGCCATGACGAGCCATGACATCCCTGCACAAGGCAACAATGGACTGCATCTGCGTCTCATTGAAATCGGGATAGTGGCCGTTATGACCAATGTTCTGGATTTCGATGCCGATGGACGCGGAATTGATGTCGGACATTCCGCGCCAGCAGGCGAGGCCCGCATGCCAAGCCCGCTCATCCTCGTCCACCAACTGAATAATCCTGCCGTCCTCATCGATAAGATAGTGGCATGATACTTTTGCGGCAGGATCACAGAGCCGCTGCAACGAGGCAGCGGATGTTTCCATGCCGGTGTAGTGAAGGAGCAGAATGACCGGTTTTTGCCCGTGCTTGCGGGGCTCGTGGTTGGGCGAGGGTTTGAGTTCGTGGCGCAAGGCCGAGCCTTTCACGCAGCACTTCCCTTCACGATTTCGTTGTAGGCAGCATTGATGCGGGCCAGCCTGTCGCTGGCGATGATGACAAGCTCCTCGGGCATGCCGCTCGCCACCTGCTTGTCGGGATGAAGCTCGCGGGCAAGCTTGCGGTACTGCTTCTTGACAGCTGCAACAGTTGAGTCAGATGGAAGACCCAGCACCATATAGGGATCGTCGGCAATGACGACATGCCGGGCGCGGATACGCGCGAAATCCTTTTCCTTGAAACCGAAAATCTCGGAGACTCGCTGCAGATAGGAAAGCTCTGCTTCGTGGACGATACCGTCTGCCTTGGCGATATGAAACAAGCCATCCAGCACGTTCTCGAGCGTGTGCGTACCGCCCTTGAACAGTTCCGCTACTTTCCTGGCGTAGCTTTCGAAGCCGGCGATATCCTGCTTGGCCAGGTTGAAGACGCGTTCGACGGCGGGCCTGTCTTTTTCCGGAACCTGGAAGACGTCTTCAAACGCCTTGACCTCATCGTGAGTGACAACGCCGTCCGATTTGGCCATCTTCGCGCTGAGCGCAATCATGCCGATGGTGAAGGCCACGGTCTTTTCCGGCGGCTTTTCGTCTCCGTTCAGGACTGACAAGAGGGATGTGCTGATCGCCTGGGCGGTATCAGCAAGGCGTGTCCAAAGTGACATCAGGTTCCACCGGCGGCTGGCATGTCAACAACTCTTTTGCAGAACGCCTAACCAGCAGTGCTGCGCTTGAAGTAGTGCAGCATCTTGAAAATGGGCTGATCCATGTCCTTGCCGGCAGCGAGCCTGCGCTCCAGATGCCAGGCTCTGCCTGCGGTCCAAATCACCACCCACAACACCGGGATTTCAAAGAGAATGACCAGGGCCAAAAGCAGGGCGTCAGGAAAACCGAAAAGCTTTGCCACGGCCCATGCCGAAATGGCGGCCGCGGCACCCAGCATGCACAGCATCATCAGCGTGAGCCCTGCAGCCGCCATGAAGCAGTTCAGGGTGCTTGAAGTTCGGTCATGCTTTCTTGGCACGTAGTCGGGTCTACGGATTTCCTGTTCCATGATTGCCCATATGCCTTCGCCGTCCGATATTTGCAACGTCAGGACAAACTGTGTTCACGCCCACATTCAAAATGTCAGGCTAAGCCCTTGAATTGGCGGCCGTATGCGCCGAGATGCGCATGACCTCAACCGAGAAGCGCGAGGATCAAACGATTGATGTCGCCGTCGTACTTGTTGAGAAAGGCGACAAATTCGCTCTTCTGCTGGGGAATGAGCCAAATGATAATACGGATATCCCGTACCTTATAGCGTCCGCCGCGCCAAACCAGGTGCCAGCCGACCGAGTAGGTCTGGCCCGTCACCAGGTACACTTTGCTCGTGACGATGACATCCTTGTCCTTGTCGACGGTGGCCTCGCCAATCTCATATTTGGAGATGGTGTAGTCGCGCGAACCCATGGCCAGGACGCGGGCCATGTAGGTTGCCACCGCACGGTGGAACCGCGACTTCTGCGTCTTCTGAAGCTTTTCGGAATACTTGCCCAAGGAATACTGCGAGATTTCGGGCAGGTCGGCGTAGCGCTGGATCACGCGCAAGAAGGCCGGCGTGGTGCCCTGCCGGTGGGCGGCCAGAAGTTCCTTGGCCACCTGCCGCATGAAGGACACGGACGGATGTTCTTCCGCCGCGACGGCCGCCGGTGAAATTGCCGCGGTTGGCAGGAGTGTCAGCAACGAACGTCGGTTCAACATGATTCGCATTTCCGGAAATGGCCCCGCCGTGTTGGACCGGTCAAGTCTGCAAAAATCTCTTTGCCCCAACTACCACGTTTCAGCTTCACGCAGAAACGCATAGAGCTGTTCAAAGTCACCTTTTGATTTCTTCAGTTCCCTGGAGAAGGCATCGCGCATGGCGATGGACAGCCATACGCCCCTGATCTTGAGGTCAATCACCTTGAAGCTGCCGCCCGAGCCAGCCAGTCTCCAGACGATCGGCTCATTGGCGAATTTGGAGCTGGTAATCTTGGTTTCGACCAAGATGGTTTTTCCTTGCGCCGTCGTGCCGTCGACAATGAATTTGTGTCCCTTGAAATCGTCGGCGTACCACACAAAAAGCGCGGCGGCATAAGTCGTCACAAGCTGGTTGAACTTGGCCTTGTCGCGCGCCGGAAGCTTGCCCCGATACGTGCCGAGGGAGCTCATCGCGATCGACTGGAGATTGACGTGCCGGCTCAAGAGTGAAGTGAACTTGCTACGGAGCGCCCTGCCGCGTGTCGGGCTGTTGGCAAGATCGACAATATCATCTCCAATGGAAGAGACATATTTTGCCGCCGCCGCATTCGTTGCCCCGTGGGCTGCGGAAAGCGGGAATACCGAAACGGAAATGAGTGCAAGTAGTCTTCGCCGCGAAATCTGTGACGTCATCTTGGTTCCTGGCCAAATTGATGTTCGCAGCGCTGAGTCCCGTCAGATGCGAGCAGAATCATTTATGTAAGAGTCCGCCCGAAAATCAAGTCAAAGCACAGTATGGGCATTTTGCGACATGTTTATGGCAAAAAACGAAACGCAGTTGTAATCTATATAAAGATATGTTTATGTCCAGACGTGCAAAATGCGATCGAGGAACTTCTTGCCGGATTGAAGGCGGTGGCCGAGTCCACCCGCGTGCGCATTCTCTTTGCCCTTTCGCATGGGGAACTCAATGTATCCGAACTGACGTTCATTCTTGGTCAAAGCCAGCCACGGGTGAGCCGTCACCTTAGACTGATGGCAGAGGCAGGCTTGCTCTCGCGCCACAAAGAAGGAAACTGGGTTCTTTTCCGCCTGCGCCAGGAAGGCCTGGGGGGCGTTTTGGCAAGGGCTCTGGTCGATATGCTGCCGGGCCGGGATGAAGAGCTTTCAGGCGATCTTGCGCGGCTTGAGGAGGTGCGGCGCAGCCGTGAAGAAAAGGCGCAAGCCTATTTCAGCGCCAATGCGGCACAATGGTCGGAACTGCGCTCGCTTCATGTCGAAGAAGAAAGCGTTGAACGCCTGATGCGTGACATGGTGGGCGAGGCATCTGTTGAAAGGCTGGTCGATCTGGGTACAGGGACAGGCCGGGTGCTGGAGCTGTTTTCAAAAACCGCAAAGAAGCTTCTGGGTGTCGATTCGAGTCGCGAGATGCTGGCCATCGCCCGCTCTCACCTTGAGAAGAACAGCAAGGCACACGCCGAATTCCGCCTTGCCGATATTTACGCACTTCCACTGCCGGACCGGAGCGCGGACCTTGTCACGATTCACCAGGTCCTCCATTTCCTCGATGAACCTCAGAAGGCGCTGCTTGAAGCACGCCGCATCCTGAAACCGGGTGGGCGGTTGCTCGTGGTGGATTTTGCGCCGCATGACATGGAAGAACTGCGCGAGAACCATGCCCATCGCAGGCTCGGTATTTCGGCAGAGCAGATGTCGCACTGGCTGGCGCGGGCAAATCTGCAACTTGCACGCCATGAGGTGCTGGAACCGCCCTGGCGCAAGGACGGACGCGGTCTCACCGTCAGCCTGTGGCTGGCAACACCCCGGAGCGATGTGAGCAGCGCGCGCGCGCGCAAAGCAGTGGCCGCATCATGAGCTCGGACGTACGCGTGTCCTTTGAATTTTTCCCGCCCAAGCAGAGCGCGGGAGACAATTCGTTCTGGTCGACGGTCAAGAAACTCGAAGGCATAGACCCGCTCTTCGTATCTGTGACCTATGGCGCAGGCGGGACGACTCAGGACCGGACGCTTGCCACGCTGAAGCGTCTCACTGATGAAACGCGCCTCAAGGCGGCGGGCCACCTCACCTGTGTCGGAAAAACAAAGAGTGAAGTGAACGAGGTGATACGTGCCTACTCCGCAATGGGCATCAAACACATTGTGGCCCTGAGGGGCGATCCGCCGGGAGGACTGGAACAGCGGTTTCAACCACACCCGGAGGGCTACAAGAATGCCGCAGACCTGGTTCGCGGCATCAAAGAGCTTGGCGCATTCGAGGTCTCGGTCTCGGCCTATCCGGAGCGCCATCCGGATTCGGTGTCAATCGAGGAGGATCTGGCGTTCATGGCCGATAAGGCGGAGAATGGCGCAAGCCGCGCCATCTCGCAGTTCTTCTTCCACAACGCTTTCTTCCTGCGATTGCGGGACCGGGTGGCGGCGCGCGGCATCGAGATCAATCTGGTGCCGGGCATTCTTCCCATCACAAACTTTGCGAAAGTGGGCGAATTTGCTGCAAAGTGCGGAGCGCATATTCCGCCCGATCTCACCCGGCGCTTCGCTGGTCTCGATGCGGAACCTGAGACTCGCAATCTTGTTGCGGCGATGATCGCCGCAGAACAAGTGCATGAGCTCGCCCGCGAGGGCGTTTCAGATTTCCACTTCTACACATTGAACCGATCGGAACTGGTCTATGCGATCTGCCGTGTTCTAGGGCTTGGAGTGCCCGCGGCGGAAGCGGCCGCCTGATCACATCAGGCGTCGGCGGACTCCAGGTCCTCTTCGACCATCTTCTGAAGGTCCTCGCGGCTCACGGTCTTTTCAGCGACAGTGGCCTTGGAGACGATGAAGTCCACTACCTTCTGTTCGAAGATGGGGCCGCGCAGTTCGATGAGCGCATTGGGGTTCTTGCGGTAGAAGTCATAGACCTGCTTTTCCTGGCCGGGGAATTGGCGGAGGCGCGCGGTCAATGCCTGCT
>JBIOWL010000025.1:0-3963 GCA_044868645.1 Aestuariivirga sp. | reverse complement strand
GCAGCGATTTGAGGATGTTGGCCCGGTTGGGCCCGGAGGTGTACCAGGCCAGCACTTCGTGATCGAGGAGGTTCCAGTGTTCCCGGGGCTCCACCCGGCTTCCGACCTTGGGGCGCGATGTGAGCAGGTTCTTGGCCGCCAGCATCTTGATGGCCTCGCGCACCACCGAACGGCTGACCCTGAAATCGGAAGCCCAGCGGGCCTCATTGGGAAGAATGCCGCCGGGCGGAAACTCACCCCTGACGATGCGCGTGCCCAGCGCCTCGGCTACTGCGGCATGGGCGCTGCCGCCGCGCGGACGGGGAATATGCCCGCCACTGGCTATTCGTTTTGCCTGTCCCAGCCCAGTCCCCTTGCGCAGTTGCGCTGTTTTAACCCGCATTGCGGTTGCCCGTTCCCCTGTTGCTCATAGCCTGTTCCGGCCATCCGCCAAAACATTTTTCCCCTCTCGCAGATGCAGCGCCATCAAGTTTCTTGGCAACGAGCCACTCCCTATTCGCGCTGGGCTAAATTGCGAACGCGGTCGAAGAGGACGGCAATCAGGATAGCCCCGCCAATGACTGTGCCTTGCCAGAACGCATTGATGCCAAGAAGGCCAAGGCTGTTGCGGATCACTTCGATGAGGGCCGCGCCAATGACCGCACCGGTTGCCGTGCCTGCACCGCCGGCGAGTGCCGCTCCGCCAATAACGGCTGCCGCGATGACCTGAAGTTCAAGTCCCGCACCGATGTTGGTGGTAATGGCCCCCAGCCAGCCGGTTTGGATGATGCCTGTGATGCCCGCTGACAGGGCGGAAATCATGTAGACCGCGACCTTGATGGGCCTGACTGGCACACCGGTCAGGATCGCCGCCTGTTCATTTCCGCCAATGGCGAAGACATAACGGCCGAAGCGGGTCCAGCGCAGGACAAAACCGGTGAGCAGCGCAAGGGCGATCATGTAGAGCACTGGATTGGCGATCCCGAACAGCCAGGCGCCGCCGCCCAGCGCAAGAAGCTTGTCATGATCGGGCCCGAACTGGAAAACAACCGTGTTGCCCGATGCAACCATTGCCAGGCTTCGCGCAACAGAGAGCATGCCGAGCGTCACCACGAAGGATGGCAAGCCGACATAGGCAATCATCACGCCGTTGAAAGCTCCTATGACCAGCGCGGTTGCAATCGCAGCGGCAATTCCGACTTCAATGCTGTAACCGGCATGCATGACAACGCCCAGAACCATGCTGCACAGGCAGAGCACCGAACCTACGGAGAGATCGATGCCACCGGTGATGATCACCAATGTCATGCCGAGCGCGATGATCGCGACAAATGTGAAATTCCGGGTGATGTTGTAGAAATTCTTTGTCGTGGCGAAAGCGTCCGTTGCGAATGACAGATAAATGCACGCGACGATGACGGCAATCAGGACCCAGAACGTCTGGCTTCCCCAAATGATCGAGAGCCAGTTTTGCTGCTTCTGTTCGATTGCCTTATCGAGAGAGATGGCCATGATGTTCCTTTCGATACAGCAGCGCCGCTCAGGCCGCTTCTAGGGCGCCGGTGATCAAGCCGGTGACTTCCTCGGGCGAGGTTGAGGCGATTTTCTTGTCAGCCACCTTGCGGCCCCGGCGCAGAACGATGATGCGGTCTGAAACCGAAAAGACGTCGGGCATGCGGTGGCTGATCAGCACGACGGCAATGCCCTGGTCGCGCAGCTGCCGGATCAGATTGAGGACTTCGGCAACCTGGCGCACTGAAATTGCCGCAGTCGGCTCGTCCATCAGCACAAGCTTGGCGTTCGACAGCCTTGTGCGGGCGATGGCGACCGCCTGGCGCTGGCCGCCCGACATCTGCTTGACCAGATCGCGCGGCCGCGTTTCTGATTTCAGCTCCTTGAAGATTTCCGCGGCGCGCTTGTACATTGCGGGATAGTTCAGAATCTGGACGGGCCCCATCCATTTGCGCAGTTCCCGCCCGAGAAAGACATTTGCGGCAGCTGTGAGATTGTCGCACAGGGCAAGATCCTGGTGGACGATTTCAATGCCATGCTGGCGGGCCTCGATAGGCCTGTGCATGACAATTTCCTTGCCTTCAAGCTGCATTGACCCGTGGTTCGGCCGGTAGTTGCCGGCAATCATTTTGACAAGAGTGGATTTGCCCGCGCCATTATCGCCCATCAGGCCGACGACTTCGCCGGGTTCTATGGAGAGCGAAACATCGTTCACTGCCTGAATAGCGCCAAAGTGTTTTGAAATGTTGGAGAGTTGAAGAACAGGCAATCTGTAACGAGCCTCCCGTGTATTGGCGGCCTCCGTATTCTTGATTGTTTCTGGAGGCTGCAGTGCATGTGGATTTAACCAAACAGCGTGCCTCCGTCAACGAATTGTCCAGCCATTCGCATGATTTGCCGCATAAATCTGTATTATCGTACAAATGGATTGACGGGCCCGCCGCCACGAGTTTAGATTGCGCGCCATGAAGCGCTTGCTGTCCACGGACTCCGGGCGCTTCGGTCTAAAAAAGCAAAGAGATAAAGTGGCGGGCACATGATGCCCCGCCCGGTACAAGGGAGGAACTACCAATGAAAAAGGCACTGTTGATTACTGCGGCCGCCGCCGCTCTCGCATTCGCTGCGGGACCGGCCATGGCCAAGAAGCAGTTGGTCATCGTGGTCAAAGGCCTCGACAATCCGTTCTTCGAGGCCATCAACCAGGGCTGTCAGAAGTGGAACGCTGAAAACGCAAACTCGGAATATGAATGCTTCTACACCGGCCCCGCATCGACCTCTGACGAGGCTGGCGAAGCCCAGATCATCCAGGACATGCTGTCGAAGCCGGATACGGCTGCCATAGCGATCTCGCCGTCGAATGCTCCTTTGCATGCCCAGACGGTCAAGTCGGCTAATACGACGGTACCCGTGATGACGATCGACGCCGACTTCACCAAGGAAGATGCCGGTGTCCGTAAGACCTATCTCGGCACCGACAACTATACGATGGGCTTCCGTATTGGCGAGTATATCAAGCAAAAGAAGCCCAACGGCGGCAAAATCTGCACGATCGAAGGCAATCCGGCTGCCGACAACATCCTGCGCCGCGCCCAGGGCATGCGTGACGCCCTGACCGGCCAGAAGGACCTTGCCGAACTGAAAGGCGAAGGCGGTTGGACGGAAGTCGCAGGCTGCCCGGTCTTCACCAATGACGACGGCGCCAAGGGCGTTCAGGCGATGACGGACATTCTTGCCGCCAATCCCGATCTTGATGCCTTCGGCATCATGGGTGGCTGGCCGTTGTTTGGCGCACCGCAACCCTACCGCGACCTGTTCAAGCCGATGGCTGACAAGATCGCTTCCGGCGAGTTCGTGATCGGCGCTGCTGACACGATCGGCGAAGAGGTGGCGATCGCCAAGGAAGGCCTTGTCACCGCGCTTGTCGGCCAGCGGCCGTTCGAGATGGGCTACATGGCTCCTTCGGTGATGATCAGCCTGATCAAGGGTGAGCAGGTCGCCGATCCGGTCTTCACCGGTCTCGACGAGTGCACCAAGGACACGGCCGACACCTGCATCCAGAAGTAATGCGGTGCCACCGGAACTCCTGACCTTCTCCTTGAAGGTCAGTGCGAACTGACAGGCGGTGCCCGTGACCGGCGGTGCCGCCTGAACTTGCAGACTTGCAACACAACATTGGAGAAGTGACATGAAACTCAAGCTTGGCCTGGCGGTGGCCTTGGCTTCTGCCGCCATTATCATGACCCCTGCCGTAGCGCAGGACAAAAAGTCGCTCGCCTTCGTGGTGAACGGCGCCTCCGACTTCTGGAAGCTCGCGGAAGCGGGCGTGAAGAAGGCGCAAGGCGAATTGCCCAACTATGACCTGCAGTTCAAATATCCTGAACAGGCCGCCGCCGCGATCCAGCAGCGCCTGATGGATGACCTCGTGGCCGCCGGCGTGTCCGCCATCATGGTGAGCGCCGTTGATCCGAAGTC
>JBIOWL010000024.1:0-2838 GCA_044868645.1 Aestuariivirga sp. | reverse complement strand
AGGGCTGTAATTCGAGTCCCTTAGCCGCAATAGTATCGATACTATCTCGCCACGGCCGGGCTTGACCCGGCCAACCAGTCTCGCAAGAAGTCTGGATCGGCGGATTAGGCCCGCCGATGGAGAGAAAGTGGAGAGTGCTCCTTCACCCCAGCGCCAAGCGCACCGCGTCCATCGCGTCGAGCTGCGTCAGGTTCATGTGAAGGGGCGTCACTGAAATCCGCTTGTTGAAGACCGCCGCAAGATCGGTGCCCGTAGGCGGGTTGCCCTTCTCGCGGGCAAAGCCCATCCAGTAATAGGTGCCGCCGCGCGTGTCCTTGCGTTCGTCGAGCAGCAGATAGTTCTGGTCGCGCTTGCCCTGCCGCGTTACCTCAACGCCCGCAACCTCGCCTGCCCGGCAATCCGGGAAGTTGACGTTCACGAGAACGCCGGGTCCAAATTCCATCTTCAGCAGCTTCTGCACGATGGAAGCGCCATGGGCCGAGGCCACCTCGAAACTTTCGCCATTGTCATAGATGCCAACGGCTTGCGACAGCGCGATGGATTTGAGGCCGAGCGCCGTTCCTTCCATCGCTGCGGCGATGGTGCCGGAATAGGTGACGTCATCGGCAAGGTTTTGCCCGCGGTTGACGCCAGAGAGTACAAGGTCCGGCATGCCAGGCATGATCTTCCTGACCGCCATCACCACGCAATCGGTGGGCGTTCCCATCACTTCAAAACGCCTGTCGCTGATCTTGCGGTAGCGCAGCGGATAGGCGAGCGTAAGCGAATGCCCTGCGCCCGAGCGCTCCTCGTCCGGCGCCACGATCCACACATCATCGCTGATGGTGCGGGCGATCTTCTCCAGCACCTCGAGGCCGGCACCATGAATGCCATCATCATTCGTCACCAGAACGCGCATCTATGTTTCCGCCCTCATCACTTTCGCAGGATCTTTTCCATGGCCTTTCCCTTGGCCAGCTCATCGATCAGCTTGTCCAAATAGCGGATTTCCCGCATGGTCGTTTCCTTGATGTCTTCCACCCTCACGCCGCAGATCATCCCCTTGATCAACGCCCGCGCAGGGTTCATGTGCGGCGCTTCGGCAAAGAACGTCTCGAAGTTTGTTCGTTTCTCCAGCTCCGCACTGAGTTGCTTCTGGGTGTAGCCGGTCAGCCAGCGGATGATTTCGTCGACCTCTGCTTTCGTGCGGCCTTTTTTCTCCGCCTTGGCAACATAGTGGGGATAGACGCTGGCAACGCTCATTTTGTAGATCCGGTCCAGTTGCATGGAACTTGCTCCTCAAGCCGGCGATATCCTGTCCACCCCAGCCATATAGCCGCGCAGCGCCTCCGGCACGGTCACGCTGCCATCGGCATTCTGATAGTTCTCCAGCACGGCGACGAGCGTGCGGCCCACCGCGAGGCCGGAGCCGTTGAGCGTGTGCACATAGCGCGTGCCTTTGCCGTCCTTCGGGCGGTAGCGCGCCTCCATGCGCCGCGCCTGGAAATCTCCGCACACGGAACATGAGGAGATTTCGCGGAAGGCGTTCTGCCCCGGCAGCCACACTTCAAGGTCATAGGTGAGGCGTGAGCCGAAGCCCATGTCGCCGGTGCACAGCCTCATTACGCGGTAATGGAGATTGAGTCCCTGCAGGATACTCTCGGCGCAGGCTGTCATGCGCTCCAGCTCTTCGCGTGATTGCTCGGGCGTGGTGATGGAGACAAGCTCCACCTTGTAGAACTGATGCTGGCGGATCATGCCGCGCGTATCCTTGCCAGCAGCGCCAGCTTCCGCGCGGAAACACGGCGTCCAGGCCGTCATGCGCAGCGGCAACTGCTCTTCTTCCACGATGCTCTCGCGTACCAGATTGGTGAGCGAGACTTCCGCCGTGGGGATCAGCCAGCGGCCATCGGTGGTACGGAACTGGTCGTCGGCGAATTTGGGAAGCTGCGCCGTGCCGAACATGGTCTTGTCGCTGACCAGCAGGGGCACGGTGTGCTCGGTGTAACCGTTTTTCAGCGTCTGCGTGTCGAGCATGTATTGCGCAATGGCCCGCTCCAGGCGTGCCAGTGGCCCGCGCGTCACCACAAAGCGCGCTCCTGCAATCTTCGCCGCCGCCTCAAAATCCATGAGCTTCAGCGTCTCGCCCACATCGAAATGCTGGCGCGGCGGAAAATTATGCCGTGGCGGCTCACCCCAGCGGTGCACTTCCACATTGCCATGTTCGTCCGTGCCATCCGGCGCTTCGTCCAAGGGGATATTGGGAATGGCGGCCAGCATGTCGTTGAGAGCTTGCGTGAGTTGCCGCTCCTCTTCTTCGCCCGCCGCGATGGAATCCTTGAGCGCGGCAACCTCAGCCTTGATCGCTTCGGCTTTCGCCTTGTCGCCCGCCTTCATGGCATCGCCCACGGACTTCGAGAGCGCGTTGCGCTTGTTCTGCGCTTCCTGCAGGCGCGTCTGGACGGCGCGCTTCTTCTCATCGGCGGCGATCAGTTCCGCCGATTGGGCGCCAAGCCCGCGCCGGGCTAGCCCACCGTCAAATGCCGCCGGATTGTCGCGGATGGCCTTGATATCATGCATGAAGGAGAAACCCCGATTCAGGAAGAACTGTGGCCCGCCTTATAGGCAAAGGCACCAAGCCCCTCAAACGGGTTTTGCAGGCAGGTTTTCGGAAGACTTCTGTTCGGCCGCGGCCTCTTCGGCTTCCTTCTTGGCCCGCGCTGCCTCGCGCCTTTTCTCCATGAAGCTCACGGCAAAGACTGCGATTTCATAGAGTCCGGCCAAAGGCACAGCCATGGCCAGCATGGAAATCGGGTCCGGCGGCGTGATGAGGGCCGCAAGGCCGCAGACGCCAACAAT
>JBIOWL010000023.1:0-8792 GCA_044868645.1 Aestuariivirga sp. | reverse complement strand
GCAAGGCTGACCTGAGAAGCTAGTGCAATAGCCGTTCCACTTCCTGCATGACGGCGAGAAGCTGGCTGTCACGGTTGGCGGCTTGGGCCAGCATGAGGCCCATGGGCGGCTCGCCATTGCCTTGCATGGGGATTGAACCTGCGCAGCCATCGAGGAAGTTGAAGACATAGGTGTTGCGTAGCGCAAATGCGTTCAGACGACGATAGTCATCATCTGTGGCAAGTTCGGAGATTTTGGGTGGCGGCATCGGAGAAGTCGGGCAAATGACGGCATCAAAGCCCGAGGCAAATTGTCTGAATTCCTCTATTAAGGCGGAGCGCCGGGCGAGAATCCAGGCAAGGGCCGCAACATCCGTGTTTCCGCCGAAGCGGATGCGGCTTGCCACACGCGGGTCATATTCAGACCCCCGTGTTTCCAGCCATTCTCTGTGTAGATGCCAGGCTTCATAGGCGACGATGCCGCCATTGTTCAGAAGAGATTGCAATTCGGTCAATGGAGCAAATTCAAGAACTGAAACTTCTGTGGATTTGCTGAGGCGCTTAAAGGTGCGCTGGAAAACCTCTTCCACTTCTGGCGCAAGGCCATCCATCACATAGGTGCTAAGAACGGCGAGCTTGAGCGGACGAGACGGCTTCCATGGGGATGCCTGGCCCTCGCCGCCAGCCAGAATGTCATCGGCGATGGCGCAGCAGGCGGCGCTGCTTGCGAGTGGGCCGATTGAATCAAAGAGGGCCGAGAGCGGAAAGACACCGCGCTTTGAAATGCGCGAGGCTGTGGGCTTGAAGCCGGCAATGCCATTGAAAGCGGCGGGGATGCGGCAGGAGCCACCTGTGTCGGTGCCGAGCGCCATGGCGCAAACGCCATCGGCGACGGCAACTGCTGATCCAGAAGAAGAGCCGCCGGGAATGCGGCCCGCCTTGCGGTCATAGACGCTTGTGGGCGTGCCGTAGTGCGGATTGAGGCCAACGCCCGAATAGGCGAACTCCGTCATGTTGGTACGGCCCAGAACGATGAGGCCCTTGCTTCGCAGAAGCGCCACGGCATCGCTGTCGCTTGTGGCGGGTTTCTCGTTTCTCAGGAGAACCGAACCGGCGGTTGTCACCTGGCCTTTGACGTCAAACAGGTCCTTTACGCCGAAGGGCACGCCGTCAAAGCGGGAGAGAGCCCTGCCCTCTTTCCGGCGGCGATCCGACTCGCTGGCTTCGGCAAGAACACTATCCTTATCGACATAAATGAAGGCGGGTATGTCTTGCGCGTCCTGCCGCTCGATTGCCGCCAGAGCGTTCTCGGTAAGCGCAATGGCGTTTGTGCGGCCGCTCTCAAGATTCTGGGCCAATTCTTCCAGTGTCACGCAATCACTTCCTTCACCTTCTCAACCAACTGCTTCAGGGAGAAGGGTTTCTGCAGGAAACCGAAGTCATCGGGATTTTCAAGGTTTCTTTCGAAGGCATCCTCGGCATAGCCCGACATGAAAATGAACCTGGTTTTGATGCCACGCTTCCTGATTTCAGCCAACATGGTGGGGCCATCCATTTCCGGCATGACGACGTCAGAGAGGATAAGTTCGAAGCCGTCCTTATCGGCCTCGATGGCGGCAAGGCCTCGCTCGCCGGAATCCGCTTCGACCACTGTGTAACCGCGCGTCTGCAGGGCCTTGGAAGCAATGGCGCGCACCGAATCCTCGTCCTCGACGATCAGGATGCGGCCGCGACCGGTGAAGTCCTCGCGCACCGGCTTTGCGGCGCTGGTCGCCGGAGCGGCGGCGGGTACTGCCTGCTTCTCCGGATAATGGCGCGGCAGGTAGATGGTAAAGGTGGTGCCCTTGCCCATGGCGCTGTCGCAATAGATGTAGCCGCCGGTCTGCTTGACGATGCCATAGACCATGGAGAGGCCAAGGCCAGTGCCCTTGCCCACTTCCTTGGTGGAGAAGAAGGGCTCCCAAATTTTCTCCAGAATCTGCTGCGGGATGCCGGTGCCGGTGTCGCTGATAGCGCAAGCCACATATTCACCGGCGGGAAGGCCGTGGCGGTTGTCCTCCGGTTTCTCGACGGTAACGTTGGAGGTCTTGACGGAAAGCGTGCCACCGTGGGGCATGGCATCGCGGGCGTTGACGGCGAGGTTAATGATCACCTGTTCGAATTGGTGGATATCCACCATGACATGACCCAAGTCGCGGGCGTGGACGATTTCCAGTTCCACCTTCTCTCCCAGCACACGGCCCAGAAGATTGCCAAGGTCAGACATGGCTTCTGTGAGTGAATGGAGCCTCGGCTGCATGGTCTGCTTGCGCGAGAAAGCAAGAAGCTGGCGCACGAGATTTGCCGCGCGGTTGGCGTTCTGCTTGATGTTCATGACATCGGTGAAGGCGCTGTCGGTGGGCCGCATCTTTGCCAAGAGCAAATCGGCAAAGCCTATGATTGGCGTCAAAACATTGTTGAAGTCATGAGCAATGCCGCTTGCAAGCTGGCCCACAGCCTGCATCTTCTGGCTTTGAGCCAATTGAACTTCGAGAGTCTTGCTTTCGGTCTTGTCGAGAGCAAAGGCGATTATCGTGCCGGTCATGCCGGGGAACTGGGCGAAGGTGAGTTGCACAGCCTTAGCCTCATTACCTGAAAGCAGCAGTTCCATTTCCGCAACGGCAGGGAACGGCCCACGCACCTTGGAGAGGCAGCGTGTGATTTCAGCGCCCATGAGGCCGTCAAAGGCGCTTGCCAGATTGCCCTGCAGCTTGATGGTGGGCGAGACGGCGAGAAAGACGTCATTGGCCATTTCGATGCTGCCATCGGAGGAGATAAGCGCCACGCCGATGGGAGAGGCGGCCATGATGGCGCGCAACATTTCGGCGGGGGCCTGGCGGGAGGCTGCTCTTTCCTTGCCCTCGCGCCTCAGCACCATGCTGCGGCTAGGCATGGGGTTGCCGTCCTTGTCGAAATCGGCGCGGTGGACGATCTCAACTTGCAGGATGTCACCCGACTTGCGGTACAGCGCCAGCGGGAAGGACTCGATCCTCGTGCCGGAAGGCGCCGGGGCAAGGGAGGAAAGCTGGCGGGCGTTTGACTCGCCCACAAGCTGGGCAAGCCGCATGGCCCCGCCCTGCGCTTCCACCAGATCAACGCCCAGCCATTCGGCCAGGGTGGCGTTCACGTAGTCAACCCTTCCATCCGGCAGGGTTGAGAAAAATCCAGCCGGGGCGTGGTCGAGATAGGTGATGATGAACTGCAGCCGGGAGAAGGCGCTTTCCTGATGCTTGCGATCTGAAGAAATGTCGGTCAGCCGCCAAAGAGTCTGGCCTTCATGGGCCTCGCCGGGAATGGGAGCGACAGCCAAGCGGAACCAGCGAGCTTGATCGGCAGCGGCACCGGGCATGGATGATCCGGCGGGAACCCTGATGTCGCGCTTCAGGGGCGTGCCGGACTTGGCAGCCTGGCCCAATTGGTAGATGGGTTCGGCAAAATCCGGATAGCCGGCGAAGAGGACTTCAAAGCCGACAAGACGGGAAGCTCCGGCTTGCGAGGCCAGCTTGAGGAAGGAACCGTTTGAATAGACGGCTCTCCCCTTGCTGTCAGTCACAACCGCAGCATCGCCAATGGCATCGAGCAGGCTGTCATAGAAATGGATGCGCTCGGCGCTTTGCGGGAAGCCGAAGAGACCGCCAATCCAGCCCAGTATAGCGACAATGCCCACCATGGCGAGGACAACCCCCGCAACCAGCGGAACAACCTCGATCCTGTCGCTCAGCATAAAGGCGCCTGCGGCGATGGCCGCCAGTGCAAGCGCCATGGCAAGCGCAAGTGCTCCCCGTTGCATTTGCGGACCCACCCGTCGTGCCGCCATCACAGGTCCAGCCTCAAACATCCTCCACCCCGAATCATTGCCAGTATAAGCATCCGCACCCGCAGGTGAATCAGGTCTCGATCCTAAGGGAAATGGACAAGTGCCGGTGATGGCTTTATTGTTGATTTGCAGGGTTATCGGGAAGGAGCCAACATGCCAGATCTATCGCCATATGTGCCAACACTGGTCATGGCGGCCATTGCAGCGGCCATTATCCTGGCGGGCATCATCCTCTACAAGCTGCTGAACGGCCCCGTGAGAGGGCGCAGAGGTTCGCGCCTCGGCATCAGCGAGTACCACGAAATCGACAAGACACGGCGGCTGGTTCTGGTGCGCCGCGATGAGGTGGAACATCTCCTGCTCATCGGCGGGGGCCAGGACATCGTTGTTGAAGGCGGCATCGGAGCAACAGAGAGCCAGCGTATGGTGATTCCACCTGTACCCATCAGGCCCGCCTCGTTTGCACCGCGGCGGCCCGCGCTCCGGCCTGTTGAACCGACGCTCGAAAGCGATCCGGCGGAGCTGCGCTAAGACTGATTATCAGGGCGGCGCCCAGTGAAGCCCGCCCTTTGACCACACGGCATTGACGCCCGTATCAGCGCCCTCGCCGAAGTTGCGGACAAGAATTTCCGCGTGATTGCCGCCTGCAGTGACGACTTTCATTTGCCAGTTTGGTGACAAACCGAGGTTTGCGATGTCCGCTTCTGAATCCGGGCTTTCCTCTTGATAGGCCTTGGCCGCGGCCTGCGTCAGCCCATTTGCGGCGGCGCGGATCAGCTGGAATTCCACTTCCCGCACCACCTGAAACCACTGGTCATCGCCCTGACGGACCATGGGCGCATAGCTGGCAAGGCCTGAATTCTTTTCATGCAAAAATGGCACGACCCACATCAGGCCGTCTGCCGAGTCCTTCCCGGATTGCAGGGCTTCCGTCTGCATCAGAACATCAATCTCGCCTGATTGGAGCGCGACAACTCTTTCTTCAGAGGCAAGACCTACGAGATTTGTGCGACCTGGATCGGAGAAAACTGCCGCAGCAATGGCGCGGCAAAGATCAACATAGATACCGCTCCAGACGAGATTTGCATCTTGCTGCGAGAAGCCAGGTTTGGCCGGATCAAGCCCGCAGGTGACGATACCGCTGGAGCGCACGTCATCAAGTGTGCGGGCGCATGCAGGCATCGCCAGAAGGAGGCAGAGCGGAGTGGGCAGTAATCTCTTCCACATCCGCCAAAAGCAAGCGCGGGGCCCGACTTCCGTCAAGGCCCCGTGCCAGAGGTATTATTCCGTGGCTGGTTTCGGATTGCGTTCGGCCATGAAGCGGTCGAACTCATCCTGGTCCTTGGCGCGGCGCAGCTTGGCCAGATATTCGCCAAAGGCCTTCTGCTCTTCCCAGAGCTTGCGGCGCTCTTCTTCGAGGCGCTCAAGCTGGGCCTTGCGGTAGTCGTCGAAAGCCGCATTACCGGATGATGGCTGCCATTTGGCTTGCCACGGTCCGCCCCACTTCGACGCCATGTCCTGGGCCGACTTGTCTTTCCAAGGTGCGGCGATCTCCGAAGAGCCGCGCCACAATTCACCCTTGAAGAGCTTGAGCCCCAAGGCAACTAGCCCGAGGGGCCAGAAGACAATGAAGCCGCCTACTACAATGGCGATTTCTGCCCATGACCAAGGCCTCTTCTTTATTCCGCAGTGATGTTTTCCATATTCATGGGACATCGAGTCTGCGGTCGTCGTGTTGTCTGGCATATCCAGTACCTCCTCCTGCAACATATTGCAGATGGGGAAGCCTGGCGGCGTTTCAAGCCTTGAAGTTTTGGGATTTCGCCCTAGCGATGGCGTCCACGATCATTTGTTCGGCTTCGGCGGCATCGCCCCAACCGACAACCTTCACCCATTTGCCTCCCTCCAAATCCTTGTAGTGGGCGAAGAAATGCTCGATCTGCTGGCGGGTGATCTCCGGCAGGTCCGTGACATTGTGAACGCTTTCATAGCGGCGGGTGAGGCGCGGCACGGGCACCGCAACAATTTTTTCATCGCCGCCTGCCTCATCCCGCATTTTCAACACACCTACGGGGCGCACCGCCATCACCGCGCCCGGAATGATGCCGCGCTGGTTCGCCACCAGCACATCGATGGGATCGCCATCATCGGAGAGCGTGTGCGGAATGAAACCGTAATTTCCCGGGTAACGCATCGAGGTGTAGAGAAAGCGGTCCACCACCAGCGTTCCCGCCTTCTTGTCCATTTCGTACTTGATGGGCTCGCCGCCGACCGGCACTTCTATCACAACATTGACTTCCTTGGGCGGATTGCGGCCGATGGAGATGAAATCAAGATTCATCAGGTGCTCCGGTGTCAGTGATGCGCGTGCGCGCCGAATGCGGCGGCCATCAAGCGCTTGGTATAGGGATCGGCGGGATTGTCGATCACTTCGTCGGGAGAACCCTGCTCCACCAGCTTGCCGTTCTTCATGACCATGATGTGGTCAGCCATGGCGCGGACCACGGCGAGATCGTGTGAAATGAACAGATATGAGAGATTGTGGGCAGTCTGCAGGTTGCGCAGAAGCTCGACGATCTGTTTCTGCACCTGGCGGTCAAGAGCAGATGTCGGTTCATCCAGCACCACCAGCTTAGGCTTCAGTATGATGGCGCGGGCTATGGCGATGCGCTGGCGCTGACCGCCGGAGAATTCATGGGGGTAGCGGCTGCGCGTGGCTGGGTCGAGACCCACTTCCACCATCGCCTGGGCTGCTCTCTTGTCGCGCTCAGCCGAAGTGATCGACGGCTCATGAACGAGCAAGCCTTCGGAGATGATCTGGCCAGCGGTGAGGCGCGGGCTCAGCGACCCAAAAGGATCCTGCAGTACGATCTGCATTTGCCGGCGGAGCGGCTGCATGGCACGGGAATCCAGGTTGGCAATGCTGCGGCCATTGAAGATCACGGCCCCTTCGCCGGGCAGCAATTGCAGGATGGCGCGGGCCAGTGTTGACTTGCCTGATCCCGATTCACCGACGATGCCGATGGTCTGGCCCTGGCAGAGCGAGACGGAAACGCGGTCCACCGCCTTGATCTCCAGCAATGACTCGCCAAACCAGCCGCCGCCAAGCCGGAAAGTGACGCGCATGTCCTTAGCTGAAAGCAGGAGGGGCGCGGATTTCGGCGGCGGTTCCTTGCGTCCGCTCGGCTCTGCATCGATCAGGGCCTTGGTGTAGGCGTGTTTCGGTTTCTTGAAGATCGCCGATGTCTCGCCCTGCTCCACTACCTCGCCCTTGCGCATGACCACGACGCGCTCGGCGATGCGGCGGACAATGTTAAGATCATGGGTGATGAAGATGATGGCAAGGCCGATGCGCTTCTGCAGCTCGGCCATGAGATCGAGGATTTCCGCCTGAATGGTGACGTCGAGTGCCGTCGTCGGCTCGTCGGCAATGAGCACATCGGGATCGTTGGCGAGAGCCATGGCGATCATGACACGCTGGCGCTGGCCGCCCGATAGCTCATGGGGATAGGAGTCCATGCGGCGGCGGGCTTCCGGCACCTTCACCAGCTCGAGCATTTCCACGGCACGGGCGCGGGCCTCGGACTTTGAAAGGCCGCGATGCTGCATCAATGGCTCCATGATCTGGCTGCCCACGGTGTAAAGCGGGTCAAGCGAGGTCATGGGCTCCTGGAAGATCATGGTGAGCTTGCGGCCGCGCACGCGGTTCAAGGTTTTCTTGTCCATGCCGATCAAGTTGCGGCCCGCATAGATGGCTTCGCCTGACGCTTTGCCATTGCGGGCAAGAAGACCCATGACCGCCATCATCATCTGGCTCTTGCCGGAACCCGATTCACCGACGATGGCGAGAGTCTCGCCCCGCCCCACTTCGAGAGTCACACCCTTCACCGCTTCCACTTCGCCGTCGAGTGTGGAGAAGGTCACCCGTACGTCTTTTAATGAAAGGACAGCATCGGCCATTTCAACGGTCCTTCGGGTCGAGCGCGTCGCGCAGGCCGTCACCGATGAAGTTCAGGGCGAAGAGCGTCGAGATGAGGAAGATTGAGGGATAGATCAAAAGCCAGGTGGCGGTGTCGATGTTCTTGGCGCCTGCCGAGATGAGCACGCCCCAGCTTGCCATGGGCTCCTGCACGCCAAGGCCGAGGAAGGAAAGAAAGCTTTCGAGGATGATGACCTGGGGCACCAGCAACGTCATGTAGATGACGACTGGACCCAAGAGGTTCGGGATGATGTGGCGGAAGAGGATTCCCGCAGTGCTGACGCCCAGCGCTTCGGCGGCTTGCACATACTCCTGGCGCTTGATGGAGAGCGCTTGCCCTCTCACGATGCGCGCCATGTCGAGCCAAAGCACGGCGCCGACCGCAAGGAACATCAGGATGAAATTGCGGCCGAAGAAGACCACAAGCATGATGACGAAGAAAGTGAAGGGCAGCGCATAGAGGATGTCGACAATGCGCATCATGACTTCATCCGTCTTGCCGCCCATGAAGCCGGAGGCTGAGCCGTAGATGACGCCGATCACCACGGCAACAAGCCCTGCGAGGAGGCCGATTGCCAGCGAGACACGGCCTGCCATAAGGGTGCGGGTCAGGAGATCGCGGCCCACATTGTCGGTGCCGAAGTAGAAATGAAGCTGTTGAACTTTGGCGCTGAATACCATTTTGAGGCCATCGGCGGATTTTTCGTTCACGCGTGCATCTTCGAAGGTGTCGGAACGGTCAATATAGCGGGTGTTGCGCTCGTCGATGGGTCTCGCACTGGTGAAGGTCATGACGGCGCGGTCACTATCAAGCTTCCAGCTTTCGAGGTTCATGCGAGCGCGCTTGGCGACCTCGTCGATGGCCTTCTCAACCATGTCTTCTTTCGGATAAGCTGAGAGACTGGGCCGTGTTCTCACATAGTCGGCATAGATCGTCGTGAACTGATGGCCAGTGAGATTGGGGCCGATGATGCAGGCG
>JBIOWL010000022.1:0-2536 GCA_044868645.1 Aestuariivirga sp. | reverse complement strand
TGGACGTCACGCAGCAGTGTGTCGGGTGTCGGATTGGTGCCGGCCTGTGCAAAGGCAAAAGCCTCTTCGATTTCCTTTTCGACACCGGCGCGGATGGCTTCAATGTCCGCGCTACTTACCACGCCATGGGCCTGCAAATCATATTCGAAAGCTGGAATAGGATCCCGCTGCTTCCAGTCTTCGATTTCGTCCTTGCTGCGGTAGCGGTTGCGGTCTGAGCGCGAATGCCCCTTTGTCCGGTATGTCTTGCATTCAATGAGTGTTGGTCCATGACCTTTTCTCGCGCGTTCTATTGCCGTCATCATGGCTTCGTTCACATCGGCAAGTGAGTTTCCGTCCACCACAACGCCCGGCATGTCGTAACCGATGGCTCGCGTTGCCACATCCTTCACCGCCGTCGACCGTGCCGTGGAGACAGACATGCCATACTGGTTGTTTTCGCACACATAGATGACGGGAAGCTTCCAGACAGCAGCGATATTCAGGGACTCGTGGAACGCCCCTTCATTGTTGGCGCCGTCGCCAAAGAAGCACACCGCCACATCCTTTGATTTGCGCTGCTTGATGGCAAGAGCGGCACCCGTCGCCAGAGGCAACCCGCCGCCCACAATGCCATTGGCGCCGAGATTTCCGGTCGCCGGGTCGGCGATGTGCATGGAGCCGCCGCGGCCCCGGCAATAGCCCTCTTCCTTGCCGAAGAATTCCGCGAACATGTACTTCACCTGCGCACCCTTGCCGATGCAGTGGCCATGGCCGCGATGCGTCGAGGTGATATAGTCCTTGTCGGTCAAATCCATGCAGATGCCGATGGCCGTCGCTTCCTGGCCGATGGAAAGATGCATGGTACCGTGCGTCAGGCCCCGCACATAGGAGTCTTCCGCCATTTCCTCGAAACGGCGGATAAGCCACATGCGGCGCAATGCTTCCTTTAATTGCTCCGCGCTGTGCTTTGCATAGAAGGGCCGGGCGTTAGGCCCCTTAACGGACGATATGCTCTTGGGGCTGGCTGGCATGAAAACTCAGCTGCACGATGTGCCCGGCGAGCCGTCTGCAGGCCGGGGTTCCATATATGCAACATTTCGCTTTCAGAGGTCAATATGTATCAGAATAGTTAACCCCAGCGAAAAACGAATATCATCCATACAATTGCCAGCACCACTCCACCCCACAAGGGCGTGCCCATCACGCCCAGCCAGGCGAGGAAGATGAAGCAGGAACCGAGATGCGTGATGAACAGCCTGTCTCCTCGCGTGGTATCGAGGCCAAAGATGCCCCGTCTGGGGTTGCCGCCGGGAGAATAATACTCCCACACCCCCATCACGGCGATTGAGGCGAAGATATAGAGGAAGAAGGCAATGGAGGCGCGATTCCAGGCCATCCAGGTGCCCAGAGGCTGTTGCCACCAGTCAGCGGAAAATAGGGCGGGGGCATCCATTTGCAATCTCCCTCAGACGCGACCCAGGGCAAAGCCCTTGGCGATATAGTTGCGCACGAAATAAATAACGACCGCGCCGGGGATCAGCGTGATCACGCCCGCGGCGGCCAAAAGACCCAGCTCATAGCCTGATGTGGATGCGGTCTTGGTCATGGCGGCAACAATGGGCTTTGCCGCAACAGAAGTCAGGTTCTTGGCCAGAAGCATTTCCACCCAGGAGAACATGAAGCAGAAAAAGGCCGCAACGCCAATGCCTGCGGAGATTGTCGGCAGGAAGATGCGGACGAAAAAGCGCGGGAAGGAATAGCCGTCCACATAGGCTGTCTCGTCCAGTTCCTTTGGCACGCCGCCCATGAAACCTTCGAGGATCCAAACAGCCAGCGGAATGTTGAACAGCGTATGTGCCAGCGCCACGGCCCATGGGGTATCGAATAAGCCAACTGCAGAATAGAGATTGACGAAAGGCAGCACGAACACCGCCGGCGGTGCCATGCGATTGGACAAGAGCCAGAAGAACAGGTGCTTGTCGCCCAGAAACCTATAGCGCGAAAAAGCATAGGCGGCGGGAAGGGCCACGATGATCGAGATGACCGTGTTGATCAGCACATAGGTGATCGAGTTGATATAGGCATTGTACCAGGACGGATCGGTGAAGATGGTCACATAGCTGGCGACGGTGAATTCGTGGGGAAATGTCGAAAAGCCGCCGAGAATCTCATTGGTCGTTTTGAACGACATGTTCAGCAGCCAGTAGATCGGCAGCATGAGGAAGATCACATAGAGAGTGACAATGACATGGCGCTTCTTCATCTCGCCTCTCCGCGCATCATGAGCGTGTAGAACAGCCATGAAAGGAACAGAATGATAAGGAAGTAGACGATGGAGAAGGCGGCCGCCGGGCCGAGGTCAAATCCGCCAAGCGCTTTCTGCACCAGGTCGATTGACAGGAACTTGGTTGTGGAGCCGGGTCCCCCTCAGTCAGAACGATGACTTCCGTGTAGATCATGAAACTGTCCATGAAGCGTAACAGGATCGCGATGGTAAGCACATGGCGCAGTTTCGGAAGCTGGATGTAGCGGAACACGGCCCAGGGTCTGGCGC
>JBIOWL010000021.1:0-4775 GCA_044868645.1 Aestuariivirga sp. | reverse complement strand
CTTTGACGGGCAGATGCGCTTTCCATCGCCGCAGTCGCTGGGCCTCACGGACCGGCGGGGCGAATGCATTTATGTGGCCTGCCCGCACTATCGCAAATGCTTCATCGAAAAGAGCCAGCGGGCGGCGCGCCATGCCTCGCTCGTCATCGCCAACCATGCGTTGGTGCTGCATCAGGCGGCGGTGGACCATGCGCTTGGTGTGGCGACCACCGACGAGGAAGAGGCGGCCCCCGGCGGCCTGAAGCGTATTGTCTTTGACGAAGGTCATCACCTCTTCGATGCGGCCGATAGTGCCTTCTCTTCACATCTCTCGGTGCAGGAAACGGCGGAACTGCGGCGCTGGTTGCGCGGACCCGAAACAGAACGGCGGCGCGGGCGCGGGCTTGCCGACCGCTTGGGTGATCTTGTCTCGGATGAAGACGGCACATCGGCACTGCTCGATGAGGTGTTACGAGCAGCGAGCGTTCTGCCCTCGCCCGGGCATCTGCGCCGCATCGAAGAGGGAAAACCTCATGGCAAGGCCGAGGAATTTTTCACGCTGGTGCGGCAGCAGGTTCTGGCGCGGGATGGCGATGATACGGGCTTTGGCCGGGAGACGTCGTGCCTGCCGCTCATCGAAGGATTGGAAGATGCTGCCTCGGCACTTTCGGCAAAACTGCTCTCACTGAAAAAACCCATGGTGAAGCTCGCATCGGTATTGGCGCAAAAGCTTGATGATGAAGCGGATGAACTCTCATCCAGCGAGCGTGGGCGCATTGAAGCTTTATCGCGCTCGCTCCGGCGGCGTGGCGAACTGATGCTGGGGGCGTGGGTTTCCATGCTGTCACGGCTTGCAGGCGAGGCCAATCCGCTGCTGGTCGAATGGTTCGAACTCGATCAGGCCTATGGCCGCGAAATTGATGTGGGCATGCATTCGCACTGGCTGGACCCGACGGAACCCTTGGCGCTTGCCGTGCTGCGGCCCGCCGATGGCGTGATCATTACATCTGCTACGCTGAAAGACAGGCCGCCTGAATTGCCCGATGACTGGCAAAACGCAGAAATGCGCACGGGCGCGGCACACCTTCCCTATCCGGTTAAGCGTGCACAGTTTGCTTCGCCCTTCGACTATCCCAAGCAGGTACGGGTGATTGTGGTGAATGATGTGGGCCGCGAGAGCATGGATCATCTGGCAGCGGCCTATCGCGAATTGTTTCTGGCGGCTGGCGGCGGAGCGCTTGGCCTCTTCACCGCCATTTCCCGGTTGCGGGCGGTGCACAAGCGGCTGGCAAAACCCTTGAGCGAAAAGGGCCTGCCGCTTTATGCCCAGCATGTGGACCCGATGGATACGGCAACGCTGGTCGATCTCTTCAGGGCCGAGCGTGATGCCTGCCTCCTCGGCACCGATGCAGTGCGCGATGGCGTCGATGTGCCGGGGGATTCTCTCCGCCTTATCGTCATGGATCGGGTGCCCTGGGCCACGCCGACAATTCTTGAAACAGCAAGGAAGGAAGCCTTTGGCCCCAAGACCTATGTGGACATGGTGGTGCGGCTTCGCCTGCGCCAGGCCTTTGGGCGGCTCATCCGCAGCGAGACGGATCACGGCTGTTTTGTCATTCTCGATCCGCGCATGGCCTCGCGCTTCGGCACGGCCTTTCCGGACGGTGTCGCGATCGAGCGCATGGGTTTGGTGGAGGCAATTGAGGCCGTTGCCAAATTTTGCAAATCGGATGCGGTTCGCTAGAGTTTCTCCAAGGAGTAAATGATGTCAGGTACGATTTCAACAGAACAGGCCCTCATCTATGTGATGGTGATGATCACGGGGGTTGAAGGCAAGGTGAAGCCGGAGGAGCTGGCGGAGATGGAGCTTCTCCTGCGCACCATGCCCGTCTTCAAGGATTTTGACAGGGTGCGCCTTGCCACCGTGGCGCAGGAATGTTCAGACATCCTGCAGGAGAAGGAAGGATTGCAGACTGTTCTCGGTCTGGTGAAGGAGCAGCTCCCGGTGCGGCTGCGCGAAACCGCTTATGCGCTCGCTGTTGAGGTGGCGGCTGTCGATCTTGCCGTCGGCAAGGAGGAGTTGCGCTTCCTTGCTATCCTGCGCGATGCGCTCGGCCTCGACAAGCTCACCACGGCCGCCCTCGAGCGCTCGGCCATCGCCCGCTATCAATCACTCTGAGGATATTATGAAGACGCACGATCAATTGCTCGACGCCTATGCTGAGCTTACGGTGAAATCCGGCCTCAATGTCAGGGCCGGGCAGCAGGTTCTGATTTCGGCACCGCTGGAAGCGGTGGACCTCGTCCGCCGCATTACCTTCCATGCCTATCGCGCTGGAGCGACACTCGTCACCACGCTCTATGGTGATGAGGCGACAACGCTGATGCGCTTCAAGGAAGGAAGCGATGCCAGCTTCGATGCGGCCCCCACCTGGCTCTTCAACGGCATGGCGGAAGCCTTCCGCGATGGCAATTGCGCGCGGCTTGCCATCATCGGCGATGATCCGTCGTTGCTCTCTGCTATCAATCCTGAAATTGTCTCGCGCTCCAACCGGGCGCGCTCCAAGGCCTACAAGCCGGTGATCGAGCTCATCACGGGGTTTGTCACCAATTGGTGCGTTATTTCCTGCGCCACGCCGCAGCTGGCGAAATCCGTGTTCCCCAAAGATGCGCCCGATGTAGCGCTGGCAAAGCTCTGGACCGCCATTTTCAAATGCACGCGCGCCGATCTTCCCGACCCAGTCAAGGCCTGGGAAGAGCACACGGCCAATCTCCATGCGCGGACGGCAAAGCTCAACGCCAAACGTTACGCCGCGCTCAAATACAAGGGACCGGGTACCGATTTCACACTTGGCCTTGTCGATGATCATATCTGGGCAGGTGGTGCTTCCACGGCGCGGAACGGCATCCTGTGCAATCCCAACATCCCCTCCGAGGAAGTCTTCACCATGCCGCACCGCGAGCGGGCCGACGGTGTTGTGCGCTCGACCAAGCCGCTCTCCTATCAGGGCGCCATGATCGAAGGCATTGAAGTGCGTTTCGAGAAGGGCCGCATCGTGGAAGGCCGCGCTTCAAGGGGTGAGGACGTGTTCAAAAAGATGATCGCGACCGATGATGGCGCGGCGCGGCTTGGTGAAGTGGCGTTGGTGCCGCATTCATCGCCGATCTCGGCTTCAGGCATCGTTTTCAATGAAACGCTCTATGACGAGAATGCCGCCTCGCACATTGCCGTGGGCCAGGCCTATTCGCAGAACATGAAGGATGTGGAGAAGCTTTCGGCGGAGGAGAAGCTGGCGAAGGGCATGAACACCTCGCTCGTCCATGTGGACTGGATGATCGGCTCCGGCGAACTCGACATTGACGGCATTGCCCGCGACGGCAAGTCCGAGCCCCTCATGCGCAAGGGCGAGTGGGTGGATTAGTAGGGGAGCCGAGGCGGTAATCGCATCGGAACAAGGGGTTATAAAATAAAAGCCTATTTCTTGAAAATAGTCCTTGACACCGCGCGGTGAAAATGCTACTTCTCGCTACATTCCAGAAGTGGGTAAGAACTTCCCACCCTCCTCTCCCAGCAATAGTCTTGAGACCATCACGAAGACGACGTGGGTGAGAAATCTTGGGGAGTGAACCCTTCTGGCTGCCGGGCGCACTCGCGGAAAGCGCCCCAGCAAGAGTGGCAGGACGCTGCCCTCACGGCCTCATCAAACCGATACCGAAAAACAAGGAGAAATCACTTACATTGGAAAATTCAAACCAACTCACAGCCCAGAGCGTCGGATGGCCAATTAAATCCATATTCCTCCATGGGCGGGTTTAACCCGCCCAACCAGAACCAAAGAAAGACTGGGTCGGCGGGTCGAGCCCGCCGATGGAGGATATGGACCATAATTCTAACAGACCGTCGGAGTGTCGGGGCTTCTATACGGGCGGCGACTGTCAGATGATCAGGCACCGATCAATTAGTTGACTTTGTCAACTAGTTTACAGAGAGTCTGGCCATGGACCAGTCCAGCACTGTTGAAACCATCCGGCAGTTCAACCGGTTCTATACAAACCGGATCGGGCTTCTCGATGACAAGGCGCTTTTCCTGGGCCTCTCGCTTGCCGAGGCCCGCGTTCTCTTCGAGATCGCCCACACAAGCAACGCCACGGCAAAAGTGATCAGTGGTCAGCTCAATCTTGATGCGGGTTACTTGAGCCGCATCCTGCGCAATCTTGAAAAGAGGAAGCTGATTGCCCGAAGCCCTGATCCTGCCGATCGCCGGCGCGCTACCCTGAAGCTTTTGGCGGCTGGAAAGAAGCTCTTTGCACGGCTCAACGCGCAATCGGCACAGTCCGTTGAGAACCTCATCGAACCCCTTTCTACCCATGAAAGGGAAGCACTCGCGCAATCCATGCGGCGCGTTACCGGCTTGCTCTCGGCAAAGGGTGCGCGAGACCAAATCATCATCCGCAATGAGCGTATCGGAGACATCGGCAAGGTCACCACACTGCAAGGCGAGCTTTACGCCCGGGAATTTGGATGGGACGCAACCTACGAAGCGCTCGTGGCGAAAATCCTCTCAGACTATGCCATGCGCCAGAACAGCGAACGCGAAAGGGGCTGGATCGCGGAGCGTGACGGCGAGATCGTCGGCAGCGTCTATCTCATGGAGGAAGACAAGGAGACGGCGCGGTTGCGGCTGCTCTATGTCGATGAGACGGCGCGCGGCGCCGGCCTTGGGAGAAAACTGGTCCGGCTTTGCACGGAGTTTGCCCGTGACAAGGGATACAAACGCATCGTGCTGTGGACGCAG
>JBIOWL010000020.1:0-4431 GCA_044868645.1 Aestuariivirga sp. | reverse complement strand
CCATCAAGGGCGGGCTGCTGCAGCGGCGCGGCGGAACAGTGCGGCATGATGCGGTGGCCTGGGGCTATGCGCGCGGTGCCGATACGCGAGGCGTCGATGTCATTCAGCACTGCGAAGTGAAAGGCATCCGCATTCAAAAGGGCCGCGTTGTGGGCGTTGAAACGACGCGCGGCTTTATCGGCTGTAAAAAGCTCGCCTTGGCAACGGCTGGAAATTCTTCAGAAACAGCCGCGATGGCTGGCCTCAGGCTTCCTGTTGAAAGCCATGTGCTGCAGGCCTTTGTGTCGGAAGGACTGAAACCTTTCATCGATGGCGTGGTCACCTTTGGCGCAGGACATTTCTATGTCTCGCAGTCCGACAAGGGCGGACTTGTCTTCGGCGGCGATCTCGATGGCTACAACTCCTATGCACGGCGCGGTAACCTGCCCATGGTGGAGCATGTGATCGAAGCTGGCGTTGCCATGATCCCCGCCCTCGCTCGTGTGCGTGTGCTGCGCTCCTGGGGTGGTATCATGGACATGTCGATGGATGGTTCGCCCATCATCGATAAAACATCCGTAGGCGGAGTATATCTCAATACCGGCTGGTGCTATGGCGGCTTCAAGGCGACGCCTGCTTCAGGCTTCTGCTTTGCGCATCTCCTGGCGAAGGATGAACCGCAGGCGACTGCTGCTGCCTACCGGCTCAACCGCTTCCGCCGCGGCTACATGCTTGATGAAAAGGGGCAGGGCGCAACGCCCAATCTGCATTGAGATGGGCGCATGCTGATCACCTGTCCCCATTGCGGCGCGCGGCCAGTCGAGGAGTTCACCTTCCTCGGCGATGCCAAGCCGCAGCGACCGACATCCAATGATCCGTCATCAATGGAGCAGTGGTTCGACTACGTCTATCTCCGTGACAATCCGAAGGGGCGCATCGACGAGTTCGTACATCATGCGGGAGGCTGCCGCACTTGGCTGGTGGTCACGCGCAACACGGAAACCCACGAGATCTATGAGACGGTGACTGCGAAGGACTATGCGGCGCGCGCCAAGAAAGGTGGCCGCCGATGAGCAGCTTTCGCCTTTCCTCCGGCGGCCTCATTGACCGCGGCAGGCCACTCAATTTCACCTTTGATGGCGAGTCTTTTCAAGGCTTTGCGGGCGACAGCTTAGCTTCCGCTTTAATGGCCAACGGCCAAATGCTGATGGGCCGTTCCTTCAAGTATCACAGGCCGCGCGGTCCCGTCACTGCAGGTGCCGCAGAGCCCAATGCACTTGTCGAACTGCGTACAGGCGGGCGCAAGGAACCCAACACCCGCGCCACCATGGTCGAGCTCTATGAGGGGCTTGTGGCTAGAAGCCAGAACCGCTGGCCTTCACTGAATTTCGACCTGGGCGCGATCAACTCGCTTGCCTCTTCCATCTTTGTGGCAGGCTTCTACTACAAGACTTTCATGTGGCCGAAGAGCTTCTGGGAGAAGATCTATGAGCCGCTGATCCGCCGCGCCGCAGGTCTCGGTACTGCATCGCGCGAAGCCGATCCCGACCGCTATGAGAAAGCCTATGCCCATTGCGACCTGCTGGTGATCGGTTCCGGACCTGCAGGGCTCATGGCGGCGCTGGCTGCGGCGCGCTCCGGTGGGCGGGTGCTCCTTGCCGATGAAGGATCGGAACTGGGCGGCTCGCTGCTCTTCGAGCAAGAAGAGATTGGCGGGAAGACCAGTCTTGAGTGGGCGCGTGGCGTCATTGCCGAACTGGCCTCCATGCCGGATGTCACGCTGATGCCGCGCACCACCACCTTCGGCTGGTTTGACGGCAATATCTTCGGCGCGGTGGAGCGCGTTGCGGATCATTTGCCAGCACCCTCACACAATGAACCGCGCCAGCGCTATTGGCGGATCATCGCCAAGAAAGCGGTGCTGGCGGCGGGCGCAGAAGAGCGCCCAATCGTGTTCGGCGGCAATGATGTGCCGGGCGTGATGACGGCTTCGGCGATGCGCCATTATGCCAACCGCTATGGTGTGGCGGCGGGGCGCAACATTGCTGTCTTTGCCAACAATCCATCCGGTGCGCGCACCTTGCGCGATCTTCGGGCCCACGGCCTCAATGCCACTGCGGTCGATCATCCCATCATCAATGTGGAGGGCGGCAGGTACGTCAAAACTGCAGTGCTTGCTGACGGGCATGGCATTACCTGCGACGCCATCGCAATGTCCGGTGGCTGGTCGCCAATCGTCAATCTTATGTGTCATCGCGGTGCGCGGCCCGTGTGGAACGAGAAGCTTGCCGCCTTCCTGCCGCCCGATGTGGGCGATGCGTTTGTTGCGGCGGGTTCGGCCAATGGCAAGATGCTGCTTTCCGAATGCCTCGCTGATGGTGCGGCCAAGGGCGTGCTCAAGGGCAAGCCGCCAGCGATCCCGAAGTGCAAGGACGAAACCTACTCCATCTCGGCGCTATGGTGGGTGAAAGAGTCAAAGGGCAAAGCCTTCGTCGACTATCAGAATGACGTGACAGTGAAGGATCTGCCGCTCGCCGCGCGCGAAGGCTACAATCATATTGAGCTTGCCAAGCGCTATACAACGGCCGGCATGGCGACGGATCAGGGCAAGCTCGGCAATGTCAATGCCATCGCCATTCTCGCCGAAGCGACGGGCAAGACGATCCCCGAAATCGGTATGACGACTTTCCGGCCTTTCTATACGCCCGTGTCCTTCGGCGCCTTTGCTGGTCCCTTTACAGGCAAGCATTTCCAGCCGGTGCGCAAGTCGCCGCTGCATCAATGGGGCGAAGAGCAAGGCGCGGTCTTTGTGGAAACGGGATTGTGGATGCGTTCTTCCTGGTTTCCACGCGCTGGCGAGGATTGGCTGGCCGCCGCCACGCGCGAAGTCAAGGCAACGCGCAATAGTGTCGGCCTTTGCGATGTCTCGACGCTCGGAAAGATCGATGTGCAGGGCAAGGATGCCGGGCGGTTTCTCGACATTCTCTATTGCAATACTTTCTCTACGCTGGCCGTCGGCAAGGCGCGTTATGGGTTGATGCTGCGCGAGGATGGCATCGTGATGGATGACGGCACCACCTCGCGTTTCGCCGAGGATCATTTCGTGATGACGACGACCACGGCCAATGCTGCCAAGATCATGAGTCACATGGAGTTTGTGCACCAAGCGCTGTTCCCAGATCTCGACGTCACCTACACCTCCGTCACCGAGCAATGGGCGCAGATGGCGATTGCCGGTCCTTCCGCGCGTGCCACGCTGAACAAGATCGTGGATGGCGCGAAGCTCGATGACGTAAACACGCCTTACATGGCGGCGTGCGAGATCAGCATCCTCAAGGGACTACCGGCGCGGCTCTTCCGCATCTCCTTCTCGGGCGAGCACGCCTATGAGCTGGCGGTGCCTGCCGACTTCGGCAATGGCGTCGCCCGTGCGCTCATGCAGGCGGGCAAGGAGTTCGGCATCACGCCCTATGGCATCGAGGCACTCTCCATCATGCGCATCGAGAAGGGCCATGTGGCGGGCGGCGAGCTTAACGGCACGACAACGGCGGGTGATCTTGGCCTCGGTAAGATGATGTCCGCCAAGAAGGACTATATCGGCCGCATGATGGCAGGGCGCGAAGGCCTTATTGATCCTAAGCGGCAAGTGGTCGTCGGCATCAGACCTGTCGAGAAGCGCGACAAGCTTCGCGCAGGCGCGCATTTGCTCACGCAGGGGCAATCGCCGTCTCTGGCCAATGACCAGGGCTACATCACGTCAGTTGCCTTTTCGCCGATGCTCAATATGTGGATCGGTTTGGCGCTGCTCTCCGATGGCCGCAACAGGAAGGGCGAAGTGGTGCGGGTTTTTGACGGCCTGCGCAATCACCACATGCTGGCGGAAATCTGTGAACCGATACATTTCGATCCCGAGAACAGGAGGCTCCATGCTTAGAGAGTCTCCCCTGAAGGATGTGGTGCGGGCGGGCCGCGATGGGGCGGATAAGGGTGCACCTGGAGTCACCCTGTCTGTTGTTCCTCCACACTCTCTGGTGATGGTCATCGCCCGCAAGGGCAAATCCAAGGCCGTGAAGGATGAGCTTGCGGCGTTGCGTGGAGCGAGTGTCATGTGGGCGGGGCCAGACCAATATTACGTGAAGGGTGCGGAAGCATCGGCACTCAAGAAGAAACTGGGCGATGCGGCCTCCATCATTGATCAAAGCCATGGCCGGGTGACATTCCGCATATCCGGCCCGAAGGCGCGGGCGCTGCTCGCCAAGGGCACACCGGTTGATCTTCATCCTTCGGAGTTCCCCGCCGGCGAGTCTGCCGTCACGCAAATGGCCCATGTGGGCGTGCATCTCACGCGCGTGGGCCAGGACGACTTCGAGCTCTCCGTCTTCCGTGGTTTTTCGGAAAGTTTCTGGGAGTGGCTGACAGAGCAGGCGCTGGAGTTTGGCTGTCGGGTCAGTT
>JBIOWL010000019.1:0-7132 GCA_044868645.1 Aestuariivirga sp. | reverse complement strand
CGGCTTGTCGTCTTCTGCTCGATGGAAATGGCGGGCGAAAGGCCGTCGATCTGGTCGACGTCCGGCTTCTGCATCATCTCGAGGAATTGCCGCGCATAGGCCGACAGGCTTTCCACATAACGGCGCTGGCCTTCGGCATAGATGGTGTCGAAGGCGAGGGAGGATTTGCCGGAACCCGAGAGCCCTGTGAAGACGATGAGCGAGTCGCGTGGAAGCTCCAGCGAGATGTTCTTCAGATTGTGCTCGCGGGCACCCTGAATCGTGATGAAGCGTTTATCGGACATGTTTACGCACTAGAATAAAACGGGAACGAATGCAATTGCGCCAAAGCATAGCGGCTGGGCGTCAGCGGCGTGTCAGCAGTGTCATTCTTTTGCACAGGCCGCAACGCGCATCCCATGATGACTGCAAGTGGGTGAATTGCCGGGCAGATTGACAAAATCAAGGCCGTGGCGTGTGATCGCGGTCAAACACTCCAGGGAGAACAACATGAAATTTCGCCGCATAACATCCGCATTGCTTGGGCTTGCTGCATTTGGCGCGCTCGCTGCTGCAACGCCCGCGCTTGCCGTCGAGTCGAATGACCCGATCAAGCTGACGCTGCATGACTGGACGGGCCAGCTCATCACGACAAATCTCATGGCGGAGATTCTGAAGAAGGCCGGCTATTCGGTAGAACTGGTGCAGGCCGACTATCTGGCGCAGTTCGCGGGCCTCGAAGCAGGCGATCTCCACGTGGCGATGGAGATGTGGGAAACCACGGGACGCGATGCCATGGATGCCTCGACGGGCACCGGCAAGACCGTGGTGATCGGCCCCACCGGCATGAAGGCCAAGGAAGAGTGGTGGTATCCTTCCTACATGAAGGAGAAGTGCCCGGGCCTTCCCAACTGGGAAGCGCTGAAGGAAACAGCCTGCGCCGAAGCTTTCTCCACCGCCGAAACCGCGCCGAAGGGCCGCTATCTGGGCGGGCCGGTGACCTGGGGCGGCTTTGACGATGAGCGCGTGCAGGCGCTGGGGTTGCCGTTCGAAGTGGTTCACGCAGGCACGGATGCCGCGCTCTTTGCCGAACTTGAGAGTGCCTATCAACGCCAGGCTCCCATCATGCTGTGGATCTATGCGCCGCACTGGGCGCCCGCCAAGTATCAAGGCGAGTGGGTGGAATTTCCGGCCTATACCAAGGAATGCTATGGCGATCCGAAATGGGGCTCAAATCCCGACATGGCTTATGACTGCGGCAAGCCATTTGGTGAAATCTGGAAGGTGGGCTGGGCCGGCCTCAAGGACAAGTGGCCCGGCGCCTACAAGGCCGTGGAAGCCTTCACCATCGATAATGCCGACATGGGCCAGATGATCACCAAGGTCGACCTTGAAGGCAAGAAGGTTGAAGAGGTGGTGGCCGAATGGATGGCCGCCAATGAGGCGCGCTGGTCCGCGTGGATCAAGTAACTGCCGACCGGTTGCTTTCGCGTGGCGCTCTCTCAGGAGGGCGCCACTCGCATCTCGGGGTGACAAGATGCTGGCCCGCCCATGACTGATGCCCTGCTTTCCTGCCGCCATGTCTGGAAGGTTTTCGGCGTGGCGCCGCCATCAGGACAGGAAGAGCTGTCCCGGCTTACGGCGGAGGAACTGCAGCGGCGCGGGCTCACGGCTGCGGTGCGCGATACGAACATCAATGTGAGGCCAGGCGAAATCTTCGTCATCATGGGCTTGTCGGGTTCCGGCAAGTCTACGCTGGTGCGCTGCCTGTCGCGGCTCATCGAGCCGACCAGTGGAGAAATTCTCTTCAAGGGCGAAAACCTGCTGGAGGCGAATGACAAGCGGATGATCGACATCCGGCGCAAGCACATGGGCATGGTGTTCCAGAACTTCGCTTTGCTTCCGCATCTCACGGTGATGGAAAACGTAGCGTTCCCACTCGACATTCAGGGCATGGACCGGAGCAAACGCCAGGCGCGGGCGCAAGCCATGGTGGAATTGGTGGGGCTTCACGGCAAGGAAAACTTCTACCCGCGCCAGCTTTCCGGTGGCCAGCAACAACGTGTCGGCATTGCCCGTTCACTGGCCGTTGAGCCGGAGCTATGGTTCCTCGATGAACCTTTTTCCGCGCTCGATCCCCTGATCCGGCGGGAAATGCAGGACGAGTTCATGCGCCTGCAATCGACGCTCAAGAAAACCATCGTCTTCATCACCCATGACTTTGACGAGGCATTGCGGCTTGCCGACCGGATTGCCGTGATGAAGGATGGCGTGATCGAGCAGGCGGCAAGCCCGGAAGAGATCATCACCAGCCCTGCCACACCCTATGTGGCCAAGTTCACCGAAAATGTTCCACGATCAAAAGTCATTCGCGTCACGCGCCTCATGGAAAAAATTGGCGCGCGCGCGCCGAAGGTGGCGGTGTCCTCGCGTAGCACCGCCTGGGAAGCCATGAAGGCATTGAAGGAGGGAATGGACTGGCTCGGCGTTACGGATGAACAGGGTTCGCTGATCGGACGTATTTCACGCAAGCGCATCATGGCGGAACTGATCAAGGGATGAACGGTCTTGCCGCCAGCAGAGTGAAAACGCAGACACCAATGCTGCTTGCGATTGCGCTACTTCTTGTCCTGTGGTGGGCGGGCCCTGCCTTCTTTGCCTGGGCGCAGGCCTATCCCAAGGCCTTTTACATTCCGGCGATGGCCTGGGTGGGACAGTTCACCAAATGGCTGGTCAATGACGCCACGTTCGGCTTGTTCACATTCACCGAAATGACGCGGACGCTGGGCGCCATTATCGATGTGCCCTACCAGATCGTGCTTTCGGTACTGGCGACGGGATTTCGTGAAGGGCAGGGCTCATCGGCGGTGCAGTTACTGGCGCCCATCCCATGGTGGGGCGTCATAGCGCTGGCGGGCATTGCGGGCCACTGGGCGGGCGGGGCGCGGCTGGCGGCGCTCCTTGCCGGAATGTTCCTGTTCATCGCCATGTTCGGACAATGGCAGAGCGCCATGCTGACGCTCTCTTCCATCCTTGTTGCGGCACCGCTCGGCGTGGTGCTGGGGCTGCTCATGGGTATTGCGTGCTACCGCTGGCCCTGGTTCGAAACGCTGTTGTCACCCATTCTCGACTTGATGCAGACCATTCCGGTCTTTGCCTATCTGGTGCCGGTGCTGGTGTTATTCGGATTTGGTCCGACCGCGGCCATCGTCGCGACATTGATCTTCGCCATGCCGCCAATGATCCGGGTCACGCTTCTGGCGCTGCGCGGGGTTCCTTCCGAAATTCATGATCTCGCCAAAATGGCTGGCTGCACGCCGCGGCAAACCATGTGGCGGGTGCTGGTTCCGGCGTCACGGAAAACGCTCATGGTGGGCGTCAACCAGGTGATCATGCTCTCACTCAACATGGTGATCATCGCAAGCATGATCGGCGCCGGTGGCCTCGGCTTTGATGTGCTGGCGGCGCTGCGCCGCCTTGATATCGGGGCGGGTATTGAAGCAGGTCTTGCCATCGTTGCCCTAGCGTTGGTGCTGGACCGGCTGAGCCAGCGCGCCTCCGACAAGCTTTCCGTGCCGCAGAGCCACAGAAGCGACCATCCCTGGTGGAGGCGGCAGCCGCATCTGGCGGCTGGACTGCTTGTGGCCATCGTATCAATTGCTGCCGCCGAATTTCTTCCATCATCGCAGGCAGTGCCGGAGAGCCTGCATTTTTCGACGGGCAATTTCTTTTCTGCAATCGTTGCGTGGATCAATGTCAACTATTTCGACACGCTTGAAGCCTTCAAGAACGCGGTGCTGCTCAATGTGCTGGTGCCGCTGAAGCGCTTCATGCTGTCCCTGCCATGGGCAGGCGTTGTTCTGCTGCTTGCCGTTCTCGGCCAGACGCTGGGCGGCTGGCGGTTGGCCTTGCTAGCGGGTGTTCTGTCATTCCTGATTGCGGCCACAGGGCAATGGGAAAAGGCGATGACAACGCTCTATCTCTGTGGCGTTTCGGTTGTCTTTGCCTGCCTCCTCGGCATTCCCATCGGCATCCTGTCATTTGACAAGCCAAGGCTGTGGCAGGCCGTACAGGCGGTGGTCGATACGCTGCAGACCTTGCCGTCATTTGTCTATCTCATGCCGGCGGTGATGCTGTTCCGGGTGGGCGATTTCACGGCGATGATCGCAGTTGTGGCCTTCGCCATTGTTCCGGCTATCCGCTACACGGCATTCGGGCTGCAGAAGGTCGATCCGGATCTTGTTGAAGCGGGCAAAGCCATGGGGGCAACGCCGTGGCAATTGTTGACGCGCATCAGGTTGAGGTTAGCGTTGCCGGAGATCCTGCTGGGCCTCAACCAGACGATCATGTTTGCATTGTCGATGCTGGTGATCACGGCGTTGGTCGGCACCCGTGACCTGGGGCAGGAGGTCTATATTGCACTTACAAAGGCGGATGTGGGCCGGGGCATCATCGCAGGGCTCGCAGTAGCCTTCATCGCCATCATTGCCGACAGGCTGATCTCGGCGGGTGCCGCCAGGGCCAAGGGACGGCTCGGACTGGCATAGGTCAGGTTGAGCGGGGGAGTTTGCCCTCTGCTGTCTTGCGGGTGAAGTCGACCAGCAGATGGGTGAGGAGCGCCGCAAAGACAATGGAACCGCCGATGATGGTGCGCTCGCTCGGCACCTCGCCATGGACGAGCCAGACCCAGATGGGGCCGAGCACGGGTTCCAGCGTTCCGACCAAGGCTGCAATAGCAGCGGGAATGAGCCGTGCGCCCAACGCGAAAGCTGCAAGGCCTGCGCCGAGGTTTGCGGCCCCGAAGGCAATGAGCCAGAGGAGATCGGGCGTGGTCACGGATTTTGCGCCGCCCATTGCGGCGGCGGAGATCATTGCGATCAGAATACCAAGCGTTACTGCCGGCGTCATGCGCACTTCATGGTGGCGGCGCGTCAGAACCGTTGCCGTGGCAAAAAGCAGGGCGATGAGGAGCGACAGACCATCGCCGATGGGTGAGACTTTGCCGGTGAGAGTTTCCGAAACCATGACAAAGACGCCGGCGATCACTGCGGCGATTGCTGCCCAGGTGGGTAGGCTCACGCGTTCCTGAAACAACAGGAAGCACATGAGAGCGGCGATCAATGGCACGCCTGCCTGCATCAGCAGGATATTGGCCACCGTGGTGTATGATAGGGCGATGACAAAACAGGTGGAGGCACCGGCAAAACAGCAAGCCACGGCGAGGCCTGGCCAGCCCATGCCAGTAAACTGGCGCAGCGTTGCCTTTGGCCCTTCCCGCAGCACCAGGAAACAAAGAAGAAAGATGACGGCGAAATAGGAGCGCCAGAAGACCACCGTCCAGCCTTCGACAGTGATGAAGCGGGCAATGGGGCCGCCAAAGCTCCAGAGAATCGCAGATGCCGCGACCAGGATAGTGCCTGCCAGGTGATGTTTTCCCGCCATGGAGGAGACTTAACGCGGCCAGCCATTCCGAGCCACGTTGCCTGCGTCATGCCACATTGCAAAAACGAAGGCCTAAATTGGCCCCTTTCCTTGCATTTCCTGCAGAAAAAGGCCGCAAAAAAGAGACAATCTCGGGATATGGTTGGTTTCTATTATCCCGTTGAAATATCTTGATAAAATTTCAGATTCTGGCGATGGAACCAAGGCCCATGTGAATTTGTTGTTAGTATTAGGGGAGAAAGGATTGCCTTTGCCATAATCTTTCCGTATTCGCGCGCTTTGTGCAGTGCAACAAAAGCGGCAAGGCTGCCATGATTCTGTAGCCTTGGCTTAACTGCAACGCGCAAATCCGGTGAAAGTCAGGCGCTTTCATGAAAGAGGTTTGCTTCAACAGTTTGATGTGGCGCGAAGTTTTGGCTGCGGATCGCCGGAACACGCGCAAGACAGGGACATTAACATGAAGACACCGTTGATCGCGGCGCTCCTCCTCTGCGCCATCACACTTCCTTCCGTTGCGGGTGAGGCATTGAAGCCTCACGAACTGCGCAAACTCGCGCCCGGCCGCTATTCCGTCAGCGTCATGGGTCTCGTCAATATGACTGTTTCTCTGCGTCCTAATGGTGTCATTACCGGTGTTACCAGCAAGGGCAAGCGTGACACCGGCTATTGGCTGGTCAAGGGCATTTCCTTCTGCGTGTCTTGGAACCGCTGGCTGGGTGGAAAGCGCCGCTGCGCCAGCCTTTCCGGCGGCAATGGCAGCTATTCCGGCGGCGGCCTCTGGCTGCAGCGCATCTAAACTCAATCAGAATTCCAAGTCCGGCGGTGTTCCCTACATCAGGGAGCGCCTGCCGATGAGCGTCTTGGCGCGGCGCGACAGCAACTCAGACAGCGCCAGTGCGGCAAAAGAAATGGCAATGGAAACCGCCGCCAGCCTGATAGTGCCCGCATCGCCGCCTGGCACCTGTGTGAAGGTGTAGATCAATGACGGCAGCGTCTGCGTCTCGCCCGGAATATTCGATACAAAGGTAATGGTGGCGCCGAATTCACCGAGCGCCTTGGCAAAGCACAGAACCGAGCCTGCGATGATGCCCGGCAGGGAGAGCGGCAGAAGCACCGACCTGAAGGTGCGCCAACGCGATGCTCCGAGATCGGCGGAAGCCTCAAGCAATTTGATGTTCACGGCCTCGAAGCTCAGGCGGATGGCGCGCACCATGAGAGGCAAGCTCATCACTGCGGCTGCAAGCACTGCGCCTGTCCAGCGGAAAGCCAGAACGACGTTGCAACAGGCCTCAAGTGCTGAGCCCACCGGACCCTTACGGCCGAACAGGGCCAGCAGAATGAAGCCTGTGACCACGGGCGGAATGACCAGCGGCACGTGAACCACAAGGTCAAGCAGTGTCTTGCCGTAGAAGTCTTTGCGGGCCAGCATTTGGTGGACCAGTACCTCGCCCTCGAAGAGGCTGCGGCAAGAGCTGCGCAAGCCATGCTGAAATCCTTGCAAAAAAAGCTGAAATAGCCGCTTTTTCCGGCGTCATTTCCTTGCTCAAAAATGGTGGAAAGCCTATGGTTTTTGCTGGATTCGGCGGATAGGATTCTGGCTCCCGCCGATGACTTTTGAGCGGGCTTTTCGTGAGCGACGAGAACAACCAATCCGGCGGCTTGCCGCCGGTCAATCCGCAGGGCGTTGCCCCCATCTCCATCGAGGAGGAGA
>JBIOWL010000018.1:0-2759 GCA_044868645.1 Aestuariivirga sp. | reverse complement strand
GCGCAAGATCAACATCGACACCGACAACCGCATGGCGCTGACCGGCGCCATCCGCAAGGTGCTGAGCGAAGATCCGTCGGAGTTCGATCCGCGCAAATATCTGAAACCCGGCATGGAAGCCATGACCAAGCTCTGCACGCAGCGCTTCACTGAATTCAACACGGCGGGCCAGGCGAGCAAAATCAAGAAGGTGCTGCCGCTTTCTGAAATGGCCAAGCGCTACGCCAAGGGCGAGCTTACGCAGAAGATCGCGGCGTGATCCTTTCAGCGCCCTGTGGCTGAACCGCTCTACCATGATCCGCGGCTTGCCCAGCTCTATGATGCCGCGTGTCCGTGGTCGGAGGATCGGGAATTTTGTCTGAAACTGGCCAAGGACTGCGCGTCAGTTCTTGATCTCGGATGTGGCACGGGATCGCTGGCATCGGCAATCGCCGAGACGTGTGGCTCCGAAGTGGTGGGCGTTGATCCTGCGCAGGCCATGCTGGATCAAGCCCGCATTCACAGCGGCCATGACCGGGTGCGATGGATTTGCGCCGATGCGCGCAGTTTCCGCCTGGGGCAGGCATTTGACTTGATTGTCATGACTGGCCATGCATTCCAGTGCCTGCTCAGTGATGCTGACAGACTGCAAGTGCTGGGTACGATTGCGGCTCACTTGGCGCCGCATGGCAGGTTCATTTTCGATTCGCGCAATCCACTTGCTGAAGAGTGGCTGGAGTGGAAGCCGCAGACATCCGCTCAGACGTTTTCACATCCGCAGCTTGGTGATGTTGAGGCGTGGAATGATGCCCACTTCGATGCTTCAACGCAAATCGTGACTTATGAGACTTACTATCGTCTTTGCGCGAGCAGAGAGGTGCTCCACGCACCTGCCTCGCGCATTGCGTTTCCATCCAAGCAGCAGCTCGACCGGCTCATCCAGGATTCGGGTTTGGGAATTGAGCGGTGGCTTGGTGATTGGTGGGGCGGAGCTTTGCAAGAGCATAGCCCAGAGTTGATTCCGATTGGTGGCCTTGCTCACTGAGAAATTCCGGCAGATAAGAAGTTCATATTCCTGCGTCCATTCATAGCTGCGGTCTTCATTACAGCGGCATTTCTGCTTCCTGTAGCGGCCAACGAGTTCCTACAAGAGTTCCCTTGATAGCGAACAGAAAGGTTCGGTGTATGACTGGGCATGAAACAGAGAACCAGCGATGTCTTGGCCGCGTGGTGCTGGCGGAAGGAGCACGCCAGACTTGCAATTGCCCGTCGCCGGTAACATCGTCGGCACTTTCCATAAAGGTGCCGCATGACTGCAAAGCCCCATGATCCCGCCGCCGATGGCGCGCAGATGTCATTCGCCGGGCGGATGTCCTATGGCGACTATCTCTGCATCGACGATATCCTTGCGGCGCAGCGGCCGCGCTCGCAGGCCCATGACGAGCTGTTATTCATCATCCAACACCAAACGTCGGAACTGTGGATGAAGCTCGCCCTGCATGAAATCTCTTCGGCGATGGCGGCCATTCGGTCCGGCGAATTGCAGCCCGCCTTCAAGATGCTGTCGCGCACCTCGCGCATCTTCGAGCAGCTGAATTCGGCCTGGGACGTGCTACGCACCATGACGCCTTCCGACTATGCGGAACTACGGCCCCACCTCGGCGAGTCATCCGGGTTCCAGTCCTGGCAATACCGGGCCATCGAATTCCTGATCGGCAACCGCAACCACGCCATGCTGAAGCCGCATGAGCACCGGCCCGACATCATTACCCGCTTGGAAGCCATCCTGGCAGGGCCCAGTCTCTATCAGGTGGCGATTGGTGTTCTGGGCAGGGAGGGCTTTGATCTCGGCAGTGAGGAGAAGGAGCAAAACTTCCGGGAGACTCGGGCTTTCAATCCAAAAGTGATGGAGGCATGGGCGGAAATCTACCGCAACCCACAAAAATACTGGACGTGTTACGAGCTTGCCGAAAAACTCGTGGATCTAGAGGACTATTTCAGGCGTTGGCGCTTCAACCATGTAACAACGGTTGAGCGTATCATAGGTCTCAAACGCGGCACGGGCGGAACCAGCGGTGTCTCCTATCTGAGGCGGATGCTGGAGGTAGTCTTGTTTCCGGAGCTTTGGCAAGTGCGCACAACGCTGTAGCCTCAGATCCCCGCATACCATTCATAACCGCGGTCTTCCCAGAAGCCGCCCTTTCCGCCGCCCACTTGCGAGAACTCAGAGATGAGTTCGATGCGACGGATATATTTCGCCATCTTGTAGCCGAGCTGGCGCTCGACGCGCACGCGCAATGGCGCACCGTTGGCGACGGGCAGTGGTGCATCATTCATGGCATAGGCAAGGATAGTCTGCGGATGGCGGGCGTCGATCAGATCGATTGATTCATAGTAGAGTTCAAGCCCACTCAGCGAGCGCGACAGCGCATCGTAGCAGTGGAACATCACATAGCGCGCGGCTGGTTTCACGCCCACCTGGTCGAGGATTTGCCTTAAGGGCACGCCCTGCCATTTGGCAATGGTGCTCCAGCCTTCGACACAGTCATGGCGGGTGATCTGGGTGCGCGAAGGCATGTTGCGCAGCTGATCGAGTGAGAAACGCAAAGGGCGCTCCACAAGACCATCCACTTCCAACTGGTAGTCGGCGAAGTTCTTCTCCTTGAGGGAGAGATATTCAGGCGTGTCGGGATCGGTGGAGCCATTGGGCTTCTGGCCCTGGCGGATGTCAGCCTGAGTGAATTCCGGCGCCAATTGATCGGCGGCCTGCAAAGCGCGCT
>JBIOWL010000017.1:0-5678 GCA_044868645.1 Aestuariivirga sp. | reverse complement strand
GGTTCGTCCACCAGAAGAAGCTCCGGTTCCTGCATCAGCAGCATGCCGATCTCCAGCCACTGCTTCTGGCCATGTGAAAGGCTCCCCGCAATCGTCGCAAAGGCAGGCTTCAAATTGATGCGTTCCAGCGCTTCGATGATGCGGTCACGGCTCTCGCTCTTGAGCTGCCACCGCAACGACGCCCATGGCGAACGGTTTGCCTTGAGCGCCAGTTCAAGATTGTCCCAGACCGTATGGTTCTCGAATACTGTTGGTTTCTGGAATTTCCGTCCAATGCCGAGATTGGCAATCGCCGCCTCGTCAAGCCGCGTGAGATCAATGTTGTTGAACAGCACGCGGCCCTCGTCCGGCCGCGTCTTGCCGGTGATCACATCCATCATCGTGGTCTTGCCCGCGCCATTGGGGCCGATGATGGCGCGCATCTCGCCGCGCCCCACAGCAAGGCCAAGCTGGTTCAGCGCCTTGAACCCGTCGAACGAAACACTCACCCCTTCAAGGAAGAGCAGGGTTTCAGCGAGGTCATGTTTCGGTTGCGCAGTCATTCTGCGGCCTGCGGCACGGTTTCAGTTGTTGACTTCTCGCGCGCTTGCCAGCGCCACCCGGACAGCACACCGGCTATTCCTTTCGGCATGAACAAAGTCACCACGATGAAAAGGCCACCCAGCATGAACAGCCACGCATCCGGCATGACGCCTGTGAGCCAACTCTTGGCGGCATTGATGACGAAAGCCCCCAGCGCGGCTCCCCACAGCGTGCCCCGCCCGCCAAAGGCCGTCCAGATCACGGTCTCAATGGAGTTCTCCGGAGAGAACTCCGACGGATTGATGATGCCGACCTGCGGCACGTAAAGCGCGCCCGCAACACCCGCCATCATCGCTGACACTGTGAAGACGAAAAGCTTGTAGTGCTCAACACGGTAGCCAAGGAAACGTGTACGCGACTCCGCGTCCCTTATCGACACTAGAATGCGTCCCAGTTTCGATGAAACAATCTTCCGCGCCATCACGAAACACAGCGCCAGCGCCAGCGCAGACAGAAAGAACAGCACACCGCGTGTCCTGGGCGCCTGCACCGGATAGCCCAGAATGTCCTTGAAATCCGTCAAGCCATTGTTACCGCCGAAACCCATGTCATTGCGGAAGAAGGCCAGCAGCAGCGCGAAGGTCATGGCCTGGGTGATGATGGAAAGATAAACACCCGTCACCCGCGAGCGGAAGGCAAACCACCCGAACACGAAGGCAAGCAACCCCGGCGCCAGAAGCACCATCAGCGCCGCAAAGGGGAAATATTCAAAGCCGTACCAGTACCACGGCAGTTCCTTCCAGTTGAGGAACACCATGAAGTCGGGAAGGTCCGGATTTCCGTAAACACCGCGCGTGCCGATCTGACGCATCAGATACATGCCCATGGCATAGCCGCCGAGCGCGAAGAACGCGCCATGACCCAGGCTCAAGATTCCGCAAAAGCCCCAGACGAGATCGACGGAGAGCGCGAGCAGCGCATAGCACAGATATTTGCCGACAAGTGTCACCAGATAATCCGGCACATGCAAAGCCGAACCCACGGGCAGGAACAGGTTGAAAGCTGGCACCAGAATGCCTGTTGCCAACACGATGCCAAGGAACAGCAGGCTGCCCCGGCCAAGCAGGGGTATTGGCTGCGGCCCCGTCATGTCTCCACCCAGCGCCCTTTGAGGGCGAATAGGCCGCGCGGGCGCTTCTGGATAAAGAGGATTACCGCCACGAGAATGAGGATCTTGCCCAGCACCGCCCCGGCAAAGGGTTCCAGAAACTTATTGCCAACCCCCAGCACCATGGCACCTGCCAGCGTGCCCCACAAATTGCCCACGCCGCCGAACACAACAACAAGGAAAGAGTCGATGATGTAACTCTGGCCCAGATTGGGGCTCACGTTATCGATCTGCGTCAATGCCACGCCGGCAAGTCCGGCAATGCCGGAGCCGATGCCAAAGGTCAGCGCATCAACCCAGCCGGAACGGATGCCCATGGCATTGGCCATGCTGCGGTTCTGCGTCACCGCGCGCATCTGCAGGCCGATGGCGGTCTTCTTGATGAGCAGCATCAGGCCGAAAAACACGATGAGCGCGAAGGCGAGGATCACCACGCGGTTCATGGTAAGCGACAGGCCGCCTGCGAGATCGATAGATCCTGCCATCCAGTCGGGTTGTGCCACTTCCTTATTTGTCGGCCCGAAGATCGAACGCACCGCCTGCTGCAGAATGAGGGATATACCCCAAGTCGCCAGCAGCGTTTCCAACGGCCGCCCGTAGAGGAACCGGATGATGCCACGCTCCATGGCAACACCGACACCGCCCGAGACAATAAATGCCGCCGGGACGGCGAGCAGCAGCGAATAATCCATAAGTTCCGGCGCCGACGCGGCAATGACGCCCTGCACCACATAGGTCGTGTATGCCCCCAGCATCACCATCTCGCCATGGGCCATGTTGATAATGCCCATAACGCCAAAGGTGATGGCAAGACCAATGGCTGCCAACAGCAACACGGAACCCAGAGACACCCCGTACCAGATGTTCTGGACGGCGGCCCAGCGCGCCTGTGCGCCTTCGATGGTCTCTGCTGCTGCTTGTGCAGCTGCCTTGAGATTGCCTTCCGCTGTTGCCGCAAACCCTGTCAGAAGCGCAGATGTTTCGCGGTCGGTCCTGGATTTGAGAAGATCAACGGCGGCAAGCTTTTCCGACTCAGGACGGTCGCTCTTCAATGTTGCTGCGGCTGCCGCATGTTTCATGAGTTCGGCAAGGGCTGGATCAGTTTCTGCTGCTATCGCTTTTTCAAGTGCGGCAAGTGCTGATGGATCACCCGATTTCAGAACCGAGAGCGCTGCCTTGCGCCGCACCTCATTGTCCGTGCTGAAAAGGGTAAGACCGCCAAGCGCATTCTGGATGATCCGGCGCACGGCGTTGTTGACCTTGACCTTCTCAAATTCGGCCTTCGGTCCCTCGCCTGCCGCTACTAGCCCCACGGGATCGGTCAATGCCAGGGCTTCGCCCTTCGTAGAGGTGATAAAGACCTTCTTATCGGATTTCCGCAGGTAGAGATTGCCTGCGCCAAGCGCCTCAAGCACCGGCACCGTTGCTTCGCTGCCCGATGCCGCAAGCGCCGTGATAGCCGTTTCCCTGTCCTTGAAATTTCCTGCGCCAAGCGCATTCACCAGCGCGCCAACATCCTGTGCCAGCGCAGCTGCGAAGCTGATCAGCAAAAAAAATATGGCAAGTACTGCGCGCATGGCCCGGCCGTGATGAGATCAGGTAGTGTCCCGCCCAGCGGGGAGGAGGTAGCCAGGCGGGACACAATAATCCGGTCGGTATTAACCGCCGGATGTAGCGCCGGCGCCGCCGCACTTGCCTGTGGCAACATTGAAGTTGCCGCAGGACAGTGGCTTGCGCCAATCGGAGATCAGATCCTTCGAGTCAGGCAAATAGTCTGACCACTCATCACCGACGACAAGGCCCGGCGTCTGCCAGACAATCTCAAATTGGCCGCTCTCCTGGATTTCCCCGATGAGCACGGGCTTGGTGATGTGGTGGTTCGGCATCATGGTCGAGAAGCCGCCGGAAAGATTAGGCACGGATACCCCGATAATCGCGTCAGCGACCGCATCGGTATCCGTGGTCCCTGCCTTCTTCACTGCCTCGATCCACATGTTGAAGCCGATATAGTGGGCTTCCATGGGATCGTTGGTGACGCGCTTCTCGTCCTTGATAAATGTTTTCCAGCTCTTGATGAAATCCGCATTGGTCGGGTTGTCGATGGACATGAAATAGTTCCACGCCGCGAGATGGCCGACCAGCGGACCCTTGTCGATTCCTGCGAGTTCCTCTTCGCCAACCGAGAAGGCGACGACCGGAATGTCGGTGGCAGCAAGACCTTGCTGGCCAAGTTCCTTGTAGAAGGGCACATTGGCATCGCCGTTGATGGTGGAAACAACGGCCGTTTTCTTGCCTTCCGAACCGAATTTCTTGATGTCTGCGACGATCGATTGCCAATCGGAATGACCGAAGGGCGTATAGTTGATCATGATGTCTTCGGGCGCGACCTTCAGCACGTCCTTGATATAGGTCTCGAGAATCTTGTTCGTGGTGCGCGGATAGACGTAGTCGGTGCCAGCGAGCACCCAGCGCTGCACGCCTTCATTGGCGAGATAGTCGACAGCCGGGATGGCCTGCTGGTTCGGTGCCGCGCCTGTATAGAATACGTTCTTGGAGCTTTCCTCGCCCTCATATTGCACGGGATAGAAGAGAAGTCCGTTCAGCTCTTCAAAGACTGGCAATACAGACTTCCGCGACACAGATGTCCAGCAACCGAACACAGCCGCACACTTATCGGATGAAATGAGGCCGCGCGCTTTCTCCGCGAACAGCGGCCAGTCGGATGCCGGATCGACAACCACCGCTTCAAGCTGCTTGCCCAAAAGGCCGCCCTTGGCGTTCTGTTGTTCGATCAGCATCAGCATCACGTCTTTCAGCGTCGTCTCACTGATTGCCATGGTGCCTGAGAGCGAATGCAGAATGCCGACCTTGATGGTCTCTCCTTCCGCGAATGCAAATTGTGGCAGGCCCACTGTTGCCGCCAGGGCCGCAAACCCTGCAGCCGATTTCAGAAGTCCCCGTCTTGTGTGTTTCATGACACCCTCTCCGTTGCGTGCTTTGTGCACTGCGAAAGAGTGAGCAAGCTCCATGCCAATTGATTAATTTAGCTAACTGCTTGTTCAGTCACGATTTTCGTGGTGCATAATTTTCGGGCACACAAGTCCACTGCACTTTGATCAGGCATGAAGGATCTTGGTGTGCTTATGAAAGAGGCATTTGCGATGCCCAACCCTTTTTGACAGGGCGTGCCGGCATCTCTAAATTTGTCGCTGACCTATGCTATTGCGACCATCTGCATGACCGAGTTCACTCCCCTTGCATCACTCATCGGCGGCGCCATGCTGGGCATTGCCTCCGTCCTCCTCATGGCAAGCCATGGCCGCATCGCAGGCGTGAGCGGCATCGCGGTCCGCATGTTCCCGCCCTATCTCGATAAGGAAGCGCCCGGCCGCATAGCCTTCGTCCTTGGCCTCATTGCCGCTCCTTTGCTCTACGCGACATTAGCCGGCGCGTGGCCTACCATTACGGTCACGAGCAATGCGATTTTGCTTGTGGCAGCGGGCCTGCTTGCGGGTTTTGGCTCGGTGTGGGGCAGCGGCTGCACCTCAGGTCATGGCATCTGCGGCCTGTCACGGCTCTCCCCGCGCTCAGCCGTTGCTGTGGCTATTTTCATGGCGACGGCTATCGTCACTGTATTCATCGCCCGCCACATGGTTGGAGGGTAAAGAGATGCCGCTCCTTGTTCAGTTTCTCATCGGACTGCTCTTCGGTTCCGGCCTCGTGATTTCCGGCATGTCAAACCCAGAAAAGGTCCTGAACTTTCTGGACCTCGCAGCCATTGCTTCCGGCGGCTGGGATCCAAGCCTCGCGCTCGTCATGGCGGGCGGCGTTATTGTGACATACCTGGGCTACAAGCTGGTATTGAAGCGCGAAAGGCCTTTGTTCGACACGCAATTCCGCTTATCCAGCGCCAAGAGTATCGATGCGCCGGTCATCGTGGGCCCCGCCATCTTTGGCGTTGGTTGGGGTCTTGCCGGTTTCTGTCCAG
>JBIOWL010000016.1:0-6746 GCA_044868645.1 Aestuariivirga sp. | reverse complement strand
GAGGCCATGAACCGCTATCTCGACGCCATGCGCGAGGAAGCCGAGCGCCGCATGCAGCAGGGCGACATGCAACCTCAAGAGCGGCGGCAGCAGGGCCGCGAGATCACCCGCGAAGATCTGGAAAAGATGTTCGATGCGCTGGAGGAGCTTTCCAAGGGCGGTGCTAATGATCTGGCCCAGCAGCTTCTCGAGGAATTGAACCAGCTCTTGCAGAATCTCGAACCCGGCCAGAACCGCCAGAGCGCGGATGGTCAGGGTGATATGGACCAGATGATGCAGGGCCTTGGCGACCTCATGCGCCGCCAGCAACGGCTCATGGACGAAACCCAGCGCATGCCGGGCCAGGATGGTGACCAGGAGAACGGCGAACAGTTTGGTCAGGGCGGCCAGGGCAGCGATGGTCAGGACCCCAACGGCACCGGCGATCTATCAGAACGCCAGAAAGAACTGCGCCGGATGCTCGATCAGCTGCGTGGCCGTTCCCAGGGCATGATGCCTGACGAACTCGGCGAGGCGGGCGAAGATATGGACAGCGCCGCCGATGCCTTGCGCGACAGCGACCGTGAAGGCGCCTTGCAGCAGCAGGGTGAGGCGCTGGACAAGTTGCGTAAGGGCGCGCGCGAATTGGCCGAGCGACTGCGCGAACAGGGCCAGGGCGAAGCGCAGGGCCAGGCCCGTGATGGCGAGGGCCGCGGCGGCGAAGAGGATCCGCTCGGGCGGCCACGGGCCACGAGGAATCCCGATGACGGCCCGCGCGAGGACATGGTGCCTTCCGAGCGCAGCCTGCAGCGTGCCCGCGAAATTCTTGAAACGCTCCGCTCAAAAGCCAATGAGCGCGGCCTCAGCGATTCCGAGAAGGCCTATATCGACCGCCTGTTGCGCGGCCTGTTTTAGCAGCTGAAAATAGATTCTGCGGCCCATGCTTCAAGGCCCGGCGCTGTGTGCCGGCACATCAGCATGAGGTCCATAAAAAACTCACCTCACCCTGGGGTGCAACCCCGGACTTGTTCCCGGAAGCCTCGAAGGGTGAGGTAAGTCTGTATACGGAGTTCTCTTGGCAACCTGCCGAAGCAGGAACAGCTCTCGAAAAGACTATCTCGAGCGTTGCTGGCGATTGATTGTGACCTGGAAGAGCTCTGGGTCGAGCGCCACATCCTTTTCGAGATTGAGGACATCAACAGTGAGGCGCTGTCCGCGCGCGTCGATGCTCACCCACTGCGTCAGTTCTCCGCGCGTTTCATCGAACACGAGAAGCAGCTGGCCGCGGATGCTGCCCTTTTTGTCGGCCAGCGCCAATGTTGCCACGCCATTCTCCTGCTGGAAGCCGGTGATGAGTGCATCCGACATCAGGTTGATCTTGTTGGCTACGAAATAGCGGAGTGGCGTGGCATTGAGCGGAAACTGGTCGCCGCGCTCCCGCTTCTTGTCCTTGATAGTGAGCCACTTGCCGTCTGAGGCGATCAGCAGCACGCTGGGCGGCGCATAGTCAAAGCGCAGCTTGCCGGGTTTCGAGATGAAAAGGAGCCCGTGGTCCACGCGGCCCTTCGGGCTGGTCTGCACGAACTCGCCTCTAAGCGTTGTGAAGCTGTTGAAATAGGCGTTGATGCGCTCCACCACTTCCTCTTGCTCAGGCGTAAGCTCAAGAGCGGCGGGTTGCTCGGCCAATGCCTGCGGCATGAACATGGTCGTGGCCACCGGACCGCCAAAGGCGAGGCCGAGTGCCAGGGCGGCTGCTAGGGTCTTGTTGAGAAGGGTCATCGTGTGCGTCCTGCTTGCTTCTGTCATTGCTGGTATCAAGCCCGGGAACCGGGCCATTTTGAGGCACGGCGCCAATCCCTTCTAGTGTCCCTCTCTAATGCCCCTTTTAGTCTCTGGCGCTGTCACCGGGCACCAGGATCTCCCGCTTGCCGGTGGCGTTGGCGCTTGAAATAAGGCCTTCATTTTCCATGCGCTCGATGAGGCTTGCAGCCTTATTGTAGCCGATCTGCAAACGGCGCTGGATATAGCTGGTGGAGACCTTTTTGTCGCGCAAAACCACGGCCACCGCCTGGTCATAAAGGCTGTCGCCTGACGATCCGCCATCGCCGAGGGCCATGCCGCCATCGCCGAACTCCTCTTCCGCTTCTTCCGTCACGGCATCTACATAATCGGGAGAACCTTGTGCCTTGAGGTGCTTGACGACGGCTTCCACTTCCCCATCGGAAACAAAGGGACCATGCAGGCGCGAGATGCGGCCGCCCCCTGCCATGTAGAGCATGTCGCCCTGGCCCAAAAGCTGCTCGGCACCCTGCTCGCCCAGAATGGTGCGCGAATCAATCTTGGATGTCACCTGGAAGGAAATCCGCGTCGGGAAATTGGCCTTGATAGTGCCGGTGATGACATCGACCGATGGCCGCTGTGTGGCCATGATGACATGGATACCGGCGGCACGCGCCATTTGCGCCAGCCGCTGCACCGCCCCTTCGATGTCCTTGCCCGCTACCATCATGAGATCCGCCATTTCGTCGATGATGACGACGATGAAAGGCATGGGGCTTGTATCGAGCTCCTCCTGTTCGAAGGTGGGCTCTCCCGTCTCCTGGTCAAAGCCCGTCTGCACCGTGCGCGACAGTTTCTCGCCCCTGTCCAGAAGCTGGGCGACACGCGCATTGTAGCCGTCGACATTGCGCACACCGACCTTCGACATCTTCTTGTAGCGCTCCTCCATTTCGCGCACCGCCCATTTGAGGGCAACCACCGCCTTGCGCGGATCGGTGACGACGGGAGCGAGAAGATGTGGGATTCCCTCATAGACGGAAAGCTCCAGCATCTTGGGATCGATCATGATCAGCTTGCAGCGTTCCGGTGGCAGCCGGTAGAGTAGCGACAGGATCATGGTGTTGATGCCGACCGATTTGCCGGAGCCCGTGGTACCAGCAATCAGGAGATGGGGCATGCGGGCAAGATCCGCATAGATGGGCTCGCCCCCGATATTCTTGCCAAGCGCAATGGACAGCGTTGTCGGACTATTGACGAAGGCATCGGCCAGGAACATTTCCTTGAGGAAGACAGTCTCGCGCTTGGCATTGGGAAGCTCGATGCCGATGGCGTTGCGCCCTTGCACAACAGCCACACGGGCGGAGATTGCACTCATGGAGCGGGCAATGTCGTCAGCAAGGCTGATGACTCGCGATGACTTGATGCCGGGCGCGGGCTCCAGTTCGTAAAGTGTCACCACAGGTCCGGGCTTGACCGAAACGATCTGGCCCTTGACGCCGAAGTCATCGAGCACGCCTTCCAGCGCTCTTGCATTTTCCTCCAGCACTTCGCGGGAGATATCGGCCTGCTTGCCAAGCTTCTTAGGTTCAGCCAGCAGCGAGAGGTCGGGCAGCTCAAAATTGTCGGACACCTGGACCCGTTTCGCCTTGACCTTCACCGCCGCCTTGGATTTTCTTGGGGGCGGTGCCTCTTCCTCTTCATCATCTTCTTCGGCAATATCGATGGCCGGAGCAGCTTTCCGTGCCGGTGTTCCCGGTGTGATCTTGCCGATGATGTCGTCATCACCAGCTTCATCCTCGCCGTCTTCTTCATCTTCAATCATCCGCCCGCGCATGCGCGCTGCCGGCTTGGGCTCCGGCCGGGTAAAGAGGTTAGGCAAACGTAGTATGGAGATAAGCCGCAGGAAACCAAGTCCCAGTCTGCCGAGGCCCTGGCGCATCAAGGAGAGCCGCTCACCGGTCGCGCCGAGATCAAGTTCAAGGGAGCGCAATAGGCTCAAGGCGCCAAGAGCGCCGAATGAAAATCCAACAATAATGTCTGCGACAATCCCCTTGAGGCCGACGCGCAGCAACGCAACCAGGGTTCCACCGATAATCTCCCCGACCTGGCCGCCAGCCGCAACCGGCAACGGCCACCATCTGCCCATCGGCAACACGGAGAAGAGCACACAAGTCCCAAGCATCGCGAGCAGCCAGGCGCCGAACATGCGCCGCGCCGATTGTGTTTCCTCATGGACCATGAGCCTGAAAGCCCAGACCAGCGGCACGAAAAGGAAGATCAGAGTGCCGAGGCCGAGATAACGCAGAAGCCGGTCGGCAATGGCGGCTCCGGCATATCCGAGCCAGTTTTGTGGGCTCGCATCGGTTGCATTGTAGGGCGAAGGATCGTTGATCGACCAGGAAGCAACTGCCAGTGCCATGGCGACAACAATGATCAGCAAAAACAGCCCCATGAGTTCGTGGCTGCGCAACCGGATGAAGCGGCGCACGGTCTCGGCAAAGCCGCCGTCATTGTCATAGGTATCGTCAATGGCCATGCCGCAAACTCCGCGAGGGCCAGGCCTCCGGCCCCCGCATAACAAATGGTTAACGGCACAATGCCCATATCAAGGTTAAGCAGGCGTTAAGCCAACAAAAAACCTCCCGCAGGCCCGCTGCGGGAGGCGTTGATTGCTGTGTGTCGAGCTTACGAGTAGGCGCGCTCGCCATGGGAGGAAAGGTCGAGGCCTTCCCGCTCCGATGGCTCGTCGACCCTGAGGCCCACCGTGAACTTGCAGATGACAAGTGCAATGGCGCTCACCACCGCCGAGAGCACGACGGCTACGATAACGCCCGTCAACTGGGCATTGAACTGGGTGCCCAGTGAGTATTCGGCGATTTTGGTCGAAGTGTCGGTTGCAAGATAGTCGGTGACACCCATGCCCTGCCAGCCGCCAGCCCAGTTCGGGTTGACGAAGATGCCGGTAAGGAGAGCACCCAGAATGCCGCCGATGCCATGGACGCCGAAGACGTCGAGTGCATCGTCATAGCCGAGCTTTGCCTTGAGCCAGACCACTGCCCAGAGGCAGATCGCGCCCGCCGCCGCACCGATGACGATGGCCGACATGGGGCCGACCCAGCCGCAGGCCGGCGTGATGGCCACAAGGCCAGCAACCATGCCGGAGGCAGCACCGAGGAACGAGGCATGCCCGCGCGTCAGCCATTCGCAGAAGGACCAGGACAGCGTTGCTGCGGTAGCACCGAGGATGGAGTTCAACACCACGAGCGCGGTAAGGCCATTGGCTTCCAGGTTGGAACCGGCATTGAAGCCGAACCAGCCGAGAAGCAGCATGCCCGTGCCGACGCCGGTAATCGTCAGGCTGTGCGGCGCCATGACTTCCTTGCCGAGCCCGACGCGCTTGCCGAGCATGATCGCACAGACAAGTCCCGCCACACCGGCATTGATGTGAACCACCGAGCCGCCGGCAAAATCGAGGGCACCCTTGTTGAAGAGCCAGCCGTTTGAAGCGTTGACGGCACTTGCGTAGTCGGCAAGCACTGTTGCCTTGGCGGCATCGTCAGTTGCAGCGGCAAGTTTCGCAAGGAAATCCGTTGCAGCCGCATCGCCCACGCAGGCCTTGACCGTATCGATCGCTTCAGCAGCGAGCGTGTAGCAATCCGGGCCCGCCCACCACCAAACCATGTGTGCCATCGGAAGGTAGGAGAAGGTGAACCAGATGGCGAGGAAGATCAGAACTGCAGAAAACTTCATGCGTTCCGCAAAGGCCCCGACGATGAGGGCCGGCGTGATCGCCGCGAAAGTTAACTGGAAGCTCAGATAGGTAAGCTCCGGAATATAGGTTTCCTTGGAGAAGGTTGCCGCCATCGTCGAGATGGTAACGCCCGACATGAAGGCCTTGTCGAAGCTTCCGATGAAACCGTTGCCGTTTGTGAAGGCCAGTGAATAGCCGAAGAGCACCCACAGTATGGCGAGCATTGAGAAGGCAACGAAGACTTGCATCAAAACGGAAAGCGCGTTCTTGGAACGCACCATGCCGGCATAGAACAGCGCAAGGCCCGGCACCGTCATGAAGACGACGAGGCAGGTGGCAATGAGCATCCAGGCTGTGTCGCCCTTGTTGATGCTGGCCGCCGCGGAAGCAGGAACGGCGGAGAGAAAATTGAGCGCCAGAAGGGAACCTGCAAGTCCCAGCGCCTTTCGAAAAATTGGTGACGAAATCATTGGTGTTCCTTTCGAATGGGACATCACAGGGCGTTGGCGCCGGTTTCACCCGTGCGCACCCGGACAGCGAGTTCAAGCGGCAGGACAAAAATCTTGCCGTCGCCGATCTGGCCCGTCTGGGCAGCGATCTGGATCGCTTCCACGGCCCTGTCGGCCAGCGTGTTTTCCAGCGCCACTTCGATCTTGACCTTTGGCACAAAGCTCACGGCATATTCGGCGCCGCGATAGAACTCGGTGTGGCCCTTCTGCCGGCCATGGCCTTTGACCTCTGTGACGGTAATGCCCTGTATGCCGAGCGCCCCCAGTGCCTCTCGCACCTGCTCCAGCTTGAAGGGCTTGATGATGGCAATGATGTATTTCATGCGATCCCCTGTTGTTGACAGGAGCCAGCTTTCAAGCCTCATGCCACTTCAAAAGATTCAGTAAGCAGCTGAAATATAAAAACAAAAGCAGATTCACTCACGCCGGGAAGCCATCCCTTGCGCCTAAATACTATGCAATAAAACGATTCTGCCTATTAATTAGGCATCACCCTACCGCCGGAGCTGGGCAGCCTTGAGTTTTTCCAGATGGGCGGCAAGTCGCTTGTCTGCCTCACGTCCCAAGGTCGAAAGGTAGGTCCAGGTGTAGATACCGGTATTGTGCCCATCCGAGAAATGGAGCCGGACCGCGTAGTTTCCGACGGGTTCGATGTGCGTGATCGTCACATCGCGCTTGCCCCACTGGAGGGTTTCCTGCCCCGGCCCATGGCCCTTCACTTCCGCGCT
>JBIOWL010000015.1:0-2918 GCA_044868645.1 Aestuariivirga sp. | reverse complement strand
TCGGCACCTTCATGCGGTAGGTGTAGTTGAGGCCCAGATGGTCCTCGAGGTTTTCGCCCACATGGGCAAGTTCGTGCAGCACAGGAATGCCTTGTGCCTTCAGAATTGGGGCAGGTCCAATGCCGGAAAGCTGCAGGAGCTGCGGCGAGTTGATCGCACCCCCTGCGAGGATCACCTCACGTAACGCTTTAACTTCGTGCGTTACACCGCTGCTTTCGTAGGTGACGCCGATGGCGCGCTTGCCCTCGAAATTGATCTTGCTCACCATCGCGTGGATGATGACTTTGAGATTTTTCCGGCCCATGGCGGGGCGCAGGAAGGCGCGCGCGGCGCTGAGGCGGCGGCCCCCCTTGGCGGTCAGCTGATAGACGCCCGCACCTTCCTGCTCAGCGCCATTGAAATCGCGGTTGTAGGGAAGGCCAAGATTTTCGCAGGCGGCGATGTAGGATTTGGTGAGGGGATGGACATAGGGCGTCGGGTCCGAGACATGGAGCGGCCCACCGGCGCCCCGCCATTTATTGGCTCCGCCTTCCGTATCTTCCATGGCCTTGTAGGCGGGAAGCACATCCTCCCAGCCCCAGCCGGGATTACCGGCGGCTTTCCAGCTTTCATAGTCTTCGCGGTGGCCGCGGATATAGACCATGGCGTTGATGGAACTTGAGCCGCCGAGCAGCTTGCCGCGGGGCCAGTGATCGCGCTGGCCGTTGAGGCCGGGATCGGGTTCGGCCGCATACATCCAGTTGACCTTCGGGTCATAGAAGGTCTTGCCATAGCCCAAGGGCATCTGGACGAAAAAGCGCTGGTCCGTGCCGCCGGCCTCCAGCAGTAGTACTGAATGGCGGCCGTTCGCCGTCAGCCTCTCCGCCAACACGCATCCGGCGGAGCCTGCGCCGACAATAATGTAATCAAAATTCACCCTCAGGCCTCCCAAGTCACCTTCCCTAGTATGAACGGATTTGCCAAATTCGGGCCATAGGGAAGAGACATGAAAATTACTGACCTCAAGACATTCATTGTAGGCGTTCCGGAAGGCGAGTGGGGCGGGCGCTATTTCACTTTTGTGAAGCTCACTACATCGAACGGCATTGTGGGCTATGGCGAATGCTATGGCGCCAGCTTCGGGCCAAAGCCCATGGTGCTGATGATCGAGGATGTGTTCCAGCGCTATGTGCTGGGGCAGAGCCCCTTCGACATCGAGAAGATCTGGCGGCGCGCTTATTCCTCCGGCTACACGCAGCGGCCTGATCTTTCCATGATGGGCGTGCTCTCAGGTCTTGAGATTGCGCTGTGGGACATCAATGGCAAGGCCTTGGGCCAGCCCGTCTACAACCTCATGGGCGGGCGCGTGCACGAGAAGCTGCGCAGCTACACTTATATTTATCCAGACCCCAAGAAGGGGCAGGACTCCTCAATCTTTTGGAATGCAGAAGCCTCGGCACAGCGGGCGGCGGACTATGCGGCGATGGGCTTTACCGGCATCAAGTTTGATCCGGCAGCGCCTTACTCGACCTTCGATCCGCGCCAGCCCTCACTTGAGTCGATCGCGCTCTGCGCCAAGTTCTGCAAGCTGATGCGTGAGGCGGTGGGCACCAAGGCTGATCTTCTCTTCGGCACGCATGGGCAGTTCACGCCATCAGGCGCCATCCGCTTTGCCAAGGCTATCGAGCCCTACGATCCCTTATGGTTCGAGGAGCCGACGCCGCCTGAAAAGCCCGAGGACATGGCGCTGGTGGCGCGCGGCACTTCCATTCCGATTGCCACGGGCGAGCGGCTCACCACCAAATTTGAATTCGGCCGCGTGCTGGAATGCCGTGCCGCCTCCATCCTGCAGATGGCACTGGGCCGTATCGGCGGCCTCATGGAAGCGAAGAAAGTGGCGGCCATGGCCGAGGCCTATCACGCACAAATCGCGCCGCATCTTTATGCGGGGCCGATTGAAGGCGCGGCCAATGTCCACTTCTCGGCAACGCTGCCTAACTTTCTCATTCTTGAAAGCATCGAGACCTGGGGCGGCATCCATTCCAAGCTGCTGAAGAAGCCCATCCGCTGGCAGGCTGGCTATGTCATCCCGCCATCGGAACCGGGGCTCGGCGTCGAACTGGATGAGAAGGTGGCGGAGTCATTGCCCTACACGGGCAACAACCTGCATCTTGAAATGAACCCGGATCCGGTGCGTTAGCTGCAACAGGCCGCCTTGGCGTTGCTCTTGGGTGTACAGCAAGCTGTTGATTGCGCCGTTTTGGAAATGGCTGCCGCGGCGATGAGGTCATCTGCGAGACCACGGTCCCGTGGCTTGCAGGTGGCGGGCCTCGGCGCAAGAGTCACTTCAACACGATCGGACATGGCAACGATGTTGCCGACAGTGAACACCTGCATGGGGCTTGCCGAATCTCCGGCTTCAAAAATCAGCAGCGCTTCCGGATCGAGGGTCGCCCGCCGCTCCACCTGAGAGAGGATGCCCAGGAATTTGGAAACTTTCATGTGCGTTGCGCTGTCACCGTCAACATCCCACAGTTGGATGATGGTTTCGTTCCAGCTTTCAGGATTTGCGCCGCAATCGAGAGAGGAAAGCTGCGCAGCCTTGACCTCAGTCACATGGTAACCCGCCGCAATGGCCTTGCCACCATAGACAAAGATGAGGGGCAGGGCGCGGTGCGCCTCAAGTTCGGCGCGCAACCGGGTGAGGGTGTTGATTTCCGGCATGGGCACGGCGAGGGAATAGCTTGCGCTGGCATAGGCATTCATGATGGTGTAACCTCACATTTCAACATTCAAATGAGTATTTGAATAATGAAAGAGAGTCAAGCCCTTTTGTCCTTTGCGGCCTTGTCGCAGGAAACCCGCATGCGGATCGTGCGAAAGCTGGTGAAAGCGGGAGATGCCGGCCTAGCGTCAGGTGTGCTGGCTGATGCCATGAA
>JBIOWL010000014.1:0-2187 GCA_044868645.1 Aestuariivirga sp. | reverse complement strand
GGCCCGCGTGTTCATGATGACCGGCTACAGTGTGGAAGAGCTTCTGCAGCAGGCAGTGCGCGAGGGGGCCATGGGCTACCTCGAAAAGCCGTTCGAACCCAAGGAAGTGTTGCGCATCACGGAGGCCGTCGGCAAGGGCGGGCTTGTGGTGACGGTCCCTCCCGGACCACAGATTGCGGTTGGCGATGCCATCGAAGGAGCGCTGAAGAGCAGGGGCCTTTCCTGCCAGCGCGTGCGCGATGCGGCGAGCCTCACCACGCAGGTGCAGCCGCAGGATGTCGTCATCATCGAAGCGCCGCTGCCCCTCATCGATGCAGTTTCCGGATACGAGACCATGCGCAAGGCCGGCCATGACAATGCCACCATCATCGTGCCGCAAACGCCCATCGTCACTTCGGAAAGTGTTTTGGCGGATGTCGGGGTGACCGGCATCCTGAACAAACCGTTTGATCCCGTTTCATTGCTTAACCGTTTGCCGCAGCTGGCGGCCTAATTTTTTGGAGGAAGGCACTCAATGTCCAGACAACTCAACATCCTTGTGGTCGATGATGACGCTGCAAACGCGGAGTCCCTGGCGGAATTGTTCCAGATGGACAATCACAGGGTCATCGTCGCCTATGACGGGCAGCAGGCCATCGAGGCCTTCAGCCTGAACAAGGTGGATGTGGGCTTTTTCGACGTGATGATGCCGAACATGAACGGCGTCGACTCTTTCATGGAGATCAAGGACAAGTTCCCCGAGGCGCGCGTCTATTTCATGACTGGCTATAGCGCCGACGACCTGATCGACAGGGCGGTGAAGGGCGGGGCGCTCGGCGTCTTCAGCAAGCCGGTGGATCTCGGCAAGGTTCTGGCGACCGTTGAAGCGGAAGCGGCCTAAGCATCTGGAGTACGGCAACCGATGGAAAATCCCAAATATCACCGGCTGAGGGATCCGGATGTTCTCCTGAGCATCCTGGACAATCTTCCGACGTCCATATTCGTCAAGGACGAGAACCTGCGGTTTGTCTATTCCAATGAGCTCCATTGCCAGATGATCGGCAAGCCGGAAGAGGCGCTTATCGGCAAGTGCGACTCTGACTTCTATCGTGACGATGAGGCCCAGGGGTTCCTTGCCAATGACCGCAAGGTGATCGAGGGCGGCCAGACAAACATCAGCGAGGAAATGGCTTCGCAGGAATCAGGCATGACCATGCCAGTTCTCACGCGCAAGGCCAGGCTGAAGGCGCCGGACGGCAACACCTATTTGATCGGCACCAACGCCGACCTCACGGAAATCAAGAAACGGGAAAACCAGTACCGGGCACTTACTGCGACGGTGCCTGTCGGCGTTCTGCAGATTGAGGAGGCCGGGGGCATTTCCTTCTCCAACCCGCTGTTCAATGTCTATTGTGGCGGCGACGGGTGCGGGGAGGAAGGTAATAGCCTCATCAAGCAACTCGCTGAAGCCCACCCAGGCTTTCCCGGCGTTGCCTGCAAGTTCGAAGGCAATGTGCAGGTGCCCGGAGCGGAATCCCGCGCCATGCTGGTCATGAGTTCGGGCTGGTTGCATCTCGGGGGAGAGAAGCGTTCTGCCATCGTCAGCATCATCGACGTCTCCGAGATGACGGAACTGCGCCGCATCAATGAGGAAGTTTCGCGCCTCAACAAGGAACTGGCGGCCAATATGAAGAAGCTGGCCGAAGCCCAGGACGAGTTGGTGAAGAAGGGTCGCATGGAGCAGCTTGGCCAACTCACGGCGACCGTTGCCCATGAATTGCGTAACCCTCTTGGCGCGGTCAGGACCTCGTCTTTCCTTCTGGACCGCAAGCTGCGCGGCAAGGACCTCGGCATCGAGGGCCAGCTTGACCGCATCAACAAGGGCATTGTCCGCTGTGACAATATCATCACGCAGCTTCTCGACTTTTCACGCACGCGCCAGCTCGCCTGCCAGCCGGCGGACCTCGACAGCTGGCTCGCTGGCATCATGGAAGAAATGGCCAAGGGCCTGCCCCACGCCGTTTCGATCAACGTCATTCTGGGTCTGGATGGAGCCATGGTGCCCTTCGATCCAGCGCGCCTGCAGCGCGCCATTGTCAATCTCGTGACGAATGCGAGCGAAGCCATGGTGGGGCAGGGCGATGACCCCTCGAAGTTTGCCTGTGCTTCACCGTCCATCTCCGTCATGACACGGCGCGTGGGCGAGGA
>JBIOWL010000013.1:0-2130 GCA_044868645.1 Aestuariivirga sp. | reverse complement strand
CAAGCTGTAAGGTGGTGACAGCGCCTTTCAATGGATGCAGGCCGTCGGACTCCACCACCGCGACCTGGCGCTTGCCCTTGTCATTGACATATTGAACGAGATTCATGTTTCACCCTGCAAAATGGTTCTTTTCAAATCCTGATACGCCCGGCGCAAAGCAGAAGATGCCGCCTTGCAGAGGATAGCGTTTGAGTGTCTCCGCGCTTTGGTGAGCACGGGAACTCGTTACATACATCACATCCAGTTTCGGCCCACCGAAACAGACGCAAGTCGGACGCGTGGCCGGCATCGGAATGATCTTGTCGATGCGGCCTTTGGGATCGATGCGCAGAACGCAGGCTGCATCCCAGCGCGCACTCCAGAGGCAGCCATCGGCATCGACGGTGGCCCCATCGGGATGGCCATAGTCCTTCGAGTCATTCAGTACGCGACGGTTGGTGATCGCACCATCGACGGGATCGAAATCATAGGCAAAGGTGACGTGGTTGCGGCTGTCCGAGAAGTAGAAGGTCTTGCCATCGGGCGACCAGCAGGGCCCATTGGAGACGCCAATTGTCTGCTCCATGAGGGCAGACTTGCCCTTCACGCCGACACGATAAAGCCTGCCCGTGTCAGCGTTGATATCGAGGTCTTCGCCATGGGGACCGATGTTCTGCATCATGGTGCCGATCCACAGGCGCCCCTGGGGATCGCAGGCGCCGTCATTGAAGCGGTTGCCCAGCGCCTTTGTGTCTTCGGGGAAGGCGAAGGAAGAAATTGCTCCCGTCACTTCATCGAAGGCATAGAGTCCGTCCTCACCACCGAGGATGAAGCCGCCCCGGGTGCGGCGGGCCATAGCAGTGAGCAACACATCGGAATGCCACTGGCGATGCTCGCCTGTTGCGGGGGTAAAGCAGTGGATGCGGGATGGCCGCGCAATATCAAGCCACCACAGGCTCTGGGTCGAAACGTCCCACATGCAACCTTCGCCCAGGTTGTCCCTCGAATCCACCAAGCATGTCACTGGCCACTGCATGGTCATTCTTTTGTCGTACAAATGAAAAATCTGCAAGCGGGGCGGTTATTGCATTTTTCCGCTCCGCCATTATGTATCGCATCACTTTCGCATCAGGGATTCTGTTATGGCCGACGCCGACCGCACCACGCTGAAAAGACTTGAACATGCTGTCGAGGGAATCATCCTCGCCTCGCGCTGGCTGCTGGTGGTGTTCTATCTGGGTCTTGCCCTATCGCTTGGCCTCTATGCCATTTCCTTTGCCCTCAAGCTCTTTGAATATCTGAGCAAGGTGATGGTCCTCGGTGATGCCGAGGCCATTCTTAAAATCCTGGCCCTGATCGACGCCAGCCTGGTGGCCAGCCTCGTCGTCATGGTGATCATTTCCGGCTATGAGAATTTCGTCAGCCGTTTCGACAATGTTGAAGACAAGAGCGGCGAATTGTCGTGGCTCGGCAAGATCGATGCGGGCTCATTGAAGGTCAAGGTGGCGTCCACCATCGTGGCCATCTCGTCCATTCACCTGCTGCAGGTCTTTCTCAATTCCAACCAGTATACCAGCGAAAAGATCATGTGGCTGACCATCATGCATATGGCATTTGTCGCGTCCGCCCTACTCCTCGCCTATATCGACCGGCTGATGGGCAAGAAGGCCAAGGCCACGGATTGAGGGGAAAATGTCACGTATCGTTTATGTGAACGGCGAATACCTGCCCGAGAAGGACGGAAAGATTTCGATCTTTGATCGCGGCTTTCTTTTTGCCGATGGCGTCTATGAAGTAACGCCCATCGTCAATGGCAAGCTTGTCGACTATGACGCGCATATGGAGCGGCTCGACCGCTCGCTCAATGAACTGAAAATGGCGTGGCCCTGCACGCCGAAGGAGTTGCGCGAGGTTCATGAGGAACTGGTCAAGCGTAACGGTCTCAAGGAAGGCATCATCTACATGCAGGTAACGCGGGGCAGTGCAGACAGACAATTCAACTTTCCAAAGGACGCCAAATCCTCGCTTGTCGCCTTCACCCAAGTTATGGCGCTGGTCGACAATGCCAATGCGCGGACCGGCGTCAAAATTGTCACCACGCCGGACCTGCGCTGGCTTCGCCGCGACATCAAGTCGGTGATGCTGCTCGCT
>JBIOWL010000012.1:0-4493 GCA_044868645.1 Aestuariivirga sp. | reverse complement strand
GGGCAATATGCGGTAGCGCTGGCGGCTTCGGAGGAACTGGCCGCCACGCTTCCGGAAAAGCTCCTGCGCGTGGAAAGTCCACCCATGGCAGATTGGCTGGAGGCTTTCGTTCCGATCAAACAGCATGTCTATATCCGCTTCGGCAAGTGGAAGGAGATCAAGGCGCAGGGCCTGCCGAAAGATCAGGCGCTGTTCTCAACGACCACCGCCTTGATCCATTACGCCAAGGCTGTGGCCCACGCAGCGACAGGCGATGTGGCGAAGGCCGAACAGGAAGCCGAGTTGTTTCAGAAAGCGAGAGAGCGCGTGCCGCCTTCGCGCTATCTCTTCAACAACACAGCGCTCGATATTCTCGCCGTTGCCGCAGAGATGATGGCCGGCGAGATCGCCTATCGCAAAAATGATTTCGATGCGGCCTTCGCGCATTTGCGCCGTGCCGTCGAGCTTGATGACAATCTGCCTTACGACGAGCCTTGGGGCTGGATGCAGCCGGTGCGCCATGCGCTGGGTGCGCTGCTTCTCGAACAGGGCAAGGTGGAGGACGCCGCGACTGTCTATCATGCCGATCTTGGACTCGATCACACCCTGCGCCGTCCCTGCCAGCATCCGGATTCAGTGTGGAGCCTTCACGGCTATCATGAGTGCCTGACCAAGCTTGGCCGCATGGAAGAAGCAAAGCTCATCAAGCAGCGCTTCGACATCGCTTCGGCACGCGCCGATGTGCCGATCGTTGCGTCCTGCTTCTGCCACCAGCGGGCGCTGAGCTGCTGCGATTGAGCTTCTAAACGTCAGCTATCTCGCGTAACTCAGCGGCAGTTCCGTTGTCTCCTTCACCTTCTCCATGACGAAGAAACTCGAGACATCGGTGAGCGGCACCTTGGCGATCAGGCGTTTGTAAAGACGATCATAACCGGCGATGTCGGGCACCACAGCGTGCAACATGTAATCGGTCTCGCCGGTGGTGCGGTAGACGCCGATGATTTCCGGAATATCCTTCACAGCAGCGCTGAAACGGTCGAGCCAGGCCTGGTCATGTTTCGAGGTACGAATGGCGATGAAGGCGGTGAGGCCAAGATTGAGACGGGAAGGATCGAGGAGGACGACCCGGGCCCGGATTACACCATCCTCCTCCAGCTGCTTGACCCGCCGCCAGCAGGCGTTGCGCGACAGGTGCACGCGCTCAGCCAAGGCCTCGATTCCCTGTCCGGCGTTACGCTGGAGTTCCACCAGAATACGCCTATCCTTCTCATCCATACCTGAAATCCGCCAGAATGTGGGATATTATCCCAACATAATGCCCAATCCAGTGGAGTTTGGGAAGAGTTCTCGTGGGTTCTGGATAATGATCGTGCTCATCGCAGCGTAGTTCGGAGTTTCCCATGCTCAAGGCCATTTTCCTTCATCACCCTGCCAAGGTGGGCGAATCCTATCTCGAACACATGGTCTTTGCCTTCGGATTTGGCCTGCGGTTGGTGCGGGCAGGCTTGGCCGCCATGGTACATGGAGCGGTGCCGGCACTGCATGAAACCACGGCCTCCTCGGAAGTCCTGGCCATGGCAGAAGATATCCGGACCCGCCGGGCTCGCATGGCCGGGAACGCGGCGGCTAGAGGTTGACGTCAATGGACAGTCCGGCGCGCGAGGCGATGTGGCAAGCCCTCAACGAGTCCAACAAGGCGCGAGCCCGCGTCTATGTCGAATTCTATCGTTCCATCGAGTCGCGCTTCGGACCGGCGATCGCCGTAGAAATCTGCCGCGAGGCCATCTACCGCTGGGGCGAGGGTTTGGCCGGCGACCTTGCGCGGCATTTGCCCTCTGACTTTGCAGGTCTTTGCAAGTCCTTCGCCTATCCTCCCGATGATGGAGGGATGTTCACTCCGCGGGTCGAGCGCTGCGATGCTCATGGCCTCGATGTTCAATTCGAAACCTGCCCGCTGAAGTCGGGGTGGATTGAGGCGGGACTGTCCGAGCAAGAGGTGGCGCAATTCTGCGGCATCGCCGCCTCTGCCGACTATGGCACGCTGGAAAAGGCCGGTTACGCGGTTGACATCGAAACCTGGAAACCGGGTCAGTCCGGCTGCTGCACGCTCCGCATCCGCGCACCAGGCAGAAGTTGAGTTGCTGCGAATAGCCTGTGTTCCTCATGCTGAGGTGCTATGGCCCGGGCTTTGACCGGGACAAAGCCTCGAAGCATAGTCGGCACACCCTTCGAGGCATTGCTGCGCAATGCACCTCAGGGTGAGGTTCATTGTGGAAGGATTGCAGATGCCCTGGAAGACCGATTTCCGCTCTCTCTACTATCTCGGCGCGCCGCCGCCCGATGATCCGGTGATCAATCCCAAAGAGACGGCGCTCCTCGTCATCGACATCCAGAACACCTATCTCGAACGTCCCAATCGCGCCGCTTTGAGTCCAAATGAGCAGAATCGCTATGACCTGTGGACGCCCTTCCATGAGCGCATGCGCAACAAGGTTATCCCGAACACGGCGAAGATGCTGGACTTCGCACGCGCGCACGGAATCGAATGCCTCTTTGCCCGCATCGCCTGTCATACGAAGGATGGGCGCGACCGTTCCCTCTCCCAGAAAATGCCGGGCTGGAACAATCTCTTGCTGCCGAAAGATGAAGCACCGTCTCAACTTGTGCCCGAACTTCAGCCGGTCGCTGATGAAATTGTCGTCACGAAAACAACTGACTCAGCACTGACCGGCACAAATCTCAGGCTCATCCTGCACAATCTCGGCATCAGAAACGTGATCTGTGCCGGAATTTTCACCGATCAGTGCGTCTCATCGACAGTCCGCTCACTGGCTGACGAGAGCTATCAAGTGATCGTGCTGGAGGACTGCTGCGCTGCAGCAACAGATGAACTGCACCACAAGGAACTTGAGATCATCAACATGATCTATTGCCATGTGATGTCGGCGGCGGAGTTCAAAGGGCTCGTCCCCTTGGCAAAGCACTGATTCTCGACTTTAGTAGTAGGCGACCGGACTTGGCCAATTCCCCTGAAGAGGAAGGCGAAGTTTGAGGGGATATCAACCAGAGAGGGGAAGCCATCATGGCTAATAGCAGTGCGGCGGGCGCTGTCATCGACATTTCGGGTGACACGTCCGTCAAGAAACTTCAGTCCAAGGCCGTCGGACTCATCGGCGTTTTGTTTCTCGCCGTCACCGGCGCAGCTCCCATGTCCGCCATGTTGGGGAACGTTCCCTTCGCGGCGGGATACGGCATCGGCATCTACACGCCCGCAGCCTTCCTGCTGGCCACCATCGTTCTCACCATCTTCTCCATCGGCTATGCCGCCATGGCGGCGCGCGTGTCTTCGGTGGGCGGCTTCTATTCGTTCATCTCGCAGGGCATCGGCCGCGAAGTGGGCATGTCGGCGGGCATCACCTCGCTTGCCTGCTATTCGCTGTTTGAAGCCTCGCTCACCGGCCTTTTTGCCTTCTTCGGCAACAAGTGGCTGAGTGATCACCTCGGCATCAACGTGCCTTGGCCCATTCTCGCACTCCTGATGCTCGCCCTGATTGCCGTCCTGTCCTACCGGGATGTGAAGCTGTCGGCGAAAATTCTTGGTGTGGCTCTCATTGCGGAAGTCGCCATTCTGGCGCTCTTCGTTCTGGGCGTGCTCCTTGCAGGCAGCGGCACAAACTTCAATCCCGAGGCCCTGAATGTCTTCAATGTCTACACGGCTCTGCCGGAGCAGACTGTCGGCACGGTTGCCATTCCGGCAGGCGCTGCGGCTGTCGGCATCTTCATGGCCTTCTGGTCCTGGGTCGGCTTTGAAATGGCGCCCAACTATGCCGAGGAAAGCCGCGATCCCAAACACATCATTCCGCGCTCGCTCTACATCTCGGTGATCGGGCTTGGTGTCTTCTACGTCATCGTTTCCTGGTGCGCCGTTTCGGCTTATCCGACAGAAGGTGACATGGCGGCCAAGGCCTTCTCGGATGGCGTCAATTTCTTCCTGACGCCCATCCAGCAATTCGTCGGCGGCTGGGCTTTTGAGCTGATGTTCATTCTGGTCCTCACAAGCTCCTTTGCCTGCGGCATGGCTTTCCACAACACCGCCTCGCGCTACATGTATTCGCTGGCGCGTGAAGGTGTTCTGCCGAAAATGATTGCCGAGACCCATGACCATCACAAGAGCCCGCACAAGGCTTCGGTGGTGCAGTCGGTTCTGGCTGCCGTCTGGGTCATACTTTACGGCCTCAGCTACGGCTTCACCGATCCGTCGGCGCAGGCCTGGCTCGGCGTCTACACGCTGTTCGCCGTGCTGGGCACGGGACTTTTGCTGGTGATCCAGGCGATTGTCTCGCTTGCCATCTGGAACTGGTTCCGCAAGAGCGGCGGCGGCAATGTGTTCACAACCGTCATTGCTCCGCTGTTCTCGTTCCTGGTTCAGATCTGGCTGGTCTATCTGCTGGTCGCCAATCTCGGCACCTTCGCGGGCACGTCGCACTTTGCCAATGCCATCCCCTGGGTGGCGC
>JBIOWL010000011.1:0-2811 GCA_044868645.1 Aestuariivirga sp. | reverse complement strand
CTTGACGGAAAATCAAAAAACCCGGAAAAGCCCCGTGTTTTCCAGTGTCGGAGTGTAGCGCAGTCTGGTAGCGCACCTGCTTCGGGAGCAGGGGGTCGGAGGTTCGAATCCTCTCACTCCGACCATTCGCCTCCGCGCTTGGCGGTTAGGATTTCCGCGCCAGCAGCGCGCCGGCGGCCGGAACGGCAAGCCCGGCGATCACCGCCTTCAAAACGTCACCGATCACAAAGGGGTAAAGCCCCCAGGAGACTGCCGATGCCATGGCCGTGGCCGAGTCCATGCCCAGTGAGACAGAGGCCCAGATGGCGAGCCAAATGAGTCCCGGCACATAGAGAGCCGTCGCTCCGGCAATGGTTGCGGCGATGGTGGTGGCAATCGTGTCGGCCCAGCTATCTTCCACCATCTTGCCCACCAACCAGGCGGCAAAGATGAAGCCCACCACATAGCCCATGGAGCTTGCGGGCAGGAAATAGTCGAGCTTGTCGTCGAAGATGCCGCTTTTGCCACCGGCAAAAAATGGCAAGCCAATCGCACCTTCCAGGGCATACAGGCCGAGCGTGGCGGCGCCCAGCCTTGCGCCATAGGCAGCGCCCACGGCAAGGACGGCGAAAGTCTGCAATGTCATGGGAACGGGCCACATGGGCACGGTCACCTGGGCGGCGCCCGCCACGAGAAGGCTTCCCGCCACGGCCAACACCAGTGTGCGGGCCCAGGGCTGGGTCAGACCCTGCGGCCAGAGACGGTTGGCAAGCGTAGTCGAAGTCATCTTGTTCGTTTCCCCGTTGTTGGATTAGCCCTTTAGCGGCGGTGCGCCCATTTCGCAATGGCGATCACTTCCCGGTTCAGGATGCCGCCAGGTTCCGCCAGATGATCGACTATCGTATAGTGATTAACACCCGGTAATGACAGAACGTTGGGTTGCAGCGACGCCCAGGCCTTGGCAAGGGCTTCGGACTGGCGGTGGAACTCCTCGGGTTCATCGCCGCCGACCGCCAGCAACAGCGGCGCTGCGCATATGGGCTGATCACGCATGAGATTGAGAGGGGCGGCAGTTTCCTCGGTCAGGCGCAGCGCGCCATTGATGGAGGTATGAATGAGGGGCGCCATATCAAAGACGCCCGATAGGGAGACAACGCCTGCAATGGGATTTTCGGGCAGATTGAAATGCGTCCAGTCGGTTGCAAGATGCAGGACAGCGAGATGGCCACCAGCCGAATGGCCCGTCACGATCACCACGCGCCGTTCCTCTTCGGTCAGCACCTTCGACCACAGAACCGCGAAGGCCCGCTGCACGCTGTTGCGGATATGGGCGAGCGTCACATCGGGGCAGAGCGGATAGTTGATGAGCGCCACCGAATAGCCCTGCTCCACGAAACCTTCGGCCACAAAGGAGAATTCCAGCTTCGAAAAGAGCTGCCAATAGCCACCGTGAATATAGACGACAGTTCCCTTGGCATTCGGCGCACGGAAGAGATCAAAGTTCTCGCGGGGGTGCGGGCCATATTTGAAATCGCTGAAGGGTGGAATGCGTTCGCGCGTTACAGCGGAGCGCCTGCGCCATCCGGGCGCAACAGATGCCGCATTCTTGACAGTGAGACTTGGCTTGTACTGCAGCTCGTACCAGTCACTCACGCTTGCCATGGAGCTTCTCCCAGTTCCAGCACACGCTCCAGATTCTGCTTGTGGACCGCGCGGTAGGGTTCGAACATGCCAATCCAGCCCCGCGAGAGAGGACCTGCGATCAGTTCCTCCAACGGCTGCCCGCGCAGAGCCGCCTCGCCATGGCAGCGCTTGAGCATGCGGATATATTGCTGCTGTGCCTTCACGAGCCCCACATCATAGCCGCCCGCCGTGATGATTTCAGGATCGCCATGATTGGGCAGAATGAAATCGGGCTTCAGCACCGCAAGCCTGTCCAGCTCCGCAAGATGCGTGTCAAAAGCTGCTGGATCGCCGACATAGGTGACGGTGTCTTCCATGGTATCGCCCGCCAGCAGCACGCCAAGATCGGGAATCCAGATCACTGTGGCATCATCGCTGTGGATGTTGGCCTCGATCAATTCCACGGGAAGATCGCCAAGCTGCAATTCCTTCCGGCCTTCAAACAAGTTGTCGGGCAAAAGGAGCGGATTGATGGCGGGCGGGCCATGATGGGTGCCAGCCTCGATTGCCTCCTTGTGCCGGCGCAGATGCTCGAAGGTCTTGCGGTTTGCAATGACGGGACAATCGGCAAAGGCCTCAGTTCCCGCCACATGGTCCAGATGCCAATGGCTGAGAACTACGGTGAAACTGGTGACGCCGCGCGCCGCAAGCGTTTCGCGGATGAATTGCGCGTGCTGCACAGTGATGTGCGTGTCATAGACGATGGCTTCGGCCCCACGCAGAATGGCATAGCTTGCAATGCCCAGTGACAGCGCGCCGTCATCAACCCAGTTGTATTCGCTGGCAAATTGATGGCCTTCAACGCGGCCATCATAAAAGGCAAGAATGCCGGGCTGAGGCTCGAACACACGCAGATGCTTCAGCAAATCACTCGTCATTCAATGATTCTTGCACTTTCCGCTGCAGGCGAGACAAGAGCTCGCCTGCAAACCAGGGATTTGCTTTCTGCCACACACCGTTGCGTGGGGATGGATGCGGCAGCGGAATGACATCGCCGCCATCCCAGGCACGAACGCGCTCCGTCAGTGTGGCATCCGAAGCATCCGGCAAATGCCAGGCATGGGCATATTGGCCGATCACCAGTGTCAGCCTGATGTTCGGCAGTAAATCGAGCACCTTTACCCGCCATGTCGCGGCGCATAGCGGGCG
>JBIOWL010000010.1:0-2368 GCA_044868645.1 Aestuariivirga sp. | reverse complement strand
TGGCTACGCACGAGCCGAGTTAGCTGCAAGTTCCGTCATCCCGGCGAAAGCCGGGAACCATTGAGCCCATTCAACCTGCATTGAGTTCATTGAAATGATTCAAGGGGGTCCCGTGTCGCGCTTCGCTTGCACGGGATGACGATCAGGTGAGCAGCGTTTCCACACCATCAATCACAAACTGCACTGCAAGGGCTGCAAGGATAATACCGAGGAGGCGCGAGATCACCGCCCTGCCGGTGATGCCGAGAGCCGCCGATATGCGTTCGGCGGCAAGGAAGCTGATGTAACAAGCGAGCATCACAATGCCCGCCACGACATAGAGCGCGATGAGCTTCGTCCAATCGCCACTGGCGCGCCCTGCCAAGAGGATCATGGCGGTAATGCCGCCGGGTCCTGCCATCAATGGAATGGCCAAAGGGAAGGCGGCGATGTTCCGCACATGATCAACGGTCACCGCCTGCTTGGCGATGTCCTGCTGGCGCTGGCCCCGGCGGTCGAAAACCATTTCAGCGGCCGCCGACAACAGCAGCAATCCGCCAGCGATACGAAACGCCGAGAGTGAGATGCCGAGAAGTTCCAGAAGCTTTGCGCCGCCAAGACCTGCACCAAGCAGAATGCAGAAGGCGATGATGGTGCCGCGCAATGCCACTTCGCGGCGTTGATCCGAATTCAAGTGCTGTGTCAGCCCGAGAAAAAGCGCGCTCAGAAAAATGGGATCGGCAATGACCAGAAGAGTTGCCAACGCCGATGTCACATAGTCTTGCATGGGCGCGAGACTTGCTCAGTTCACGGTGTTTGGCAATTCCCGTTCGCGCTTGGCGATGAAGTCGCGCAGGCCTTCCGCCACAGCTTTATCCATCGCTGGCGGCTGATAGGAAGCGAGCATGGCCCGGGCCTTGTCGCGGCCGCGGGTGTCGTGATCCTTGGCGCCTTCCGCCGACCACTGCTCAAAGGAATTGAAATCCATGAGTGTCGGCATGAAGAAGGCCTTCTCGAAATTTTCGAGCGTATGCGCCGTGCCGAGGAAATGCCCCGCAGGCCCCACTTCGCGCACCGCCGCCATGGCTTCATTGAAGTCATCGAAGCGAAGTCCGCCGGCATATTTGTACCAGCCCACCAATTGCTCGGCGTCGGTCACAAACTTCGAATATCCGCAGCAGAGCCCCGCCTCGAGCCAGCCCGCCACATGCCAGATGTAGTTGGCGCCGGAGAGGATCGCCGCATGCATCAGCATGTTGGCTTCGTAGCCCGCCTGCGCGTCGTTGATCTTCGAACCCACATGAAAGCCGCTGGTGCGCCAGGGGAGATTATATTTCCGCGCCAGTTGCCCCATCACATACATCATCTGGGCTGCTTCCGGCGTTCCGCCCATGGGGGCTCCGGTTTTCATGTCCACCGTCACCATGAACTGGCCATAGATGACGGGGGCGCCTTTGCGTACCAGTTGCGTATAGGCAACGCCCGCCAGCGCCTCGGCATTGACCTGCGCCACCGCGCCGATAGCCGAGGCCGATGTGGAAGCCCCGCAGAGCGCGAAGGGCGCGGCGATGATGGGCTGATTGTTCGATGCATAAACGCGCATAGCGTCCAGCATGGTCTGGTCCCAGACGAGGGGCGAATTGCAGTTGGTGATGGAGACAACGACAGTGTTGTCCTTCACGAAATCATCACCGAAGACGATGCCAGCCATCTTCATCACATCTTCGGCGCGTTCCTTGGCCGTTACGATCCCCATGAAGGGCTTGTCGGTATTCATCATGGCCGAGTGCATGATGTGCAAATGCCGCTTGGGCACCGGAATTTCCATGGGCTCACAGCAGATGGAGCTTGAGGAATGGAGCGAAGGCAACATCTGCGCCAGGCGGTGGAAATTGTTGAGATCAGCAAGCGAACCATAGCGCCGGTTGTTGTCGAGGTCGCGCACGTAAGGCGCGCCATACATGGGAACGAAAACAGTGTTCTTGCCGCCGATCGTCACGGTGCGCTCAGGGTTCCGCGCATGCCAGGTGAATTCCGATGGCGCGCTGGCGATCAGGGACATGAGCAGGCCGCGGTCGATCCGCACCCTGGTGCCCTGCACATCGGCACCTGCCTTCTTCCACTGCTGCGGCGCCTGGTCGTCACGGAACTCGCAGCCCACCTCCTCGAGGATCTTGAGGCTTTCCTCATGGATCAGTTCCACCGCCTCATTGGGCAGCATGTCATAGGTGGGGATATTGCGGACGAGCGTTGGGAAAGAGAGCTGAGGTGCGGCGCGCAGTGCCTTCCGGCCTTCCCGGCCACCGCCGCGGCGGCCATGGCCGGTCGGCGTTGTCTGACTCAAAAGCTCGTTCGTGTTCACCATGGCTCACCTCGCTGCGCCATATGA
>JBIOWL010000009.1:0-3705 GCA_044868645.1 Aestuariivirga sp. | reverse complement strand
AGTTGGCATGATGGTGGAGCCGGCCACGTTGACGGCGCGGAATTCCACGATGTCGTTGAAGGCCGCGCCGAACATGTTGAAGGCCGGGCCTCCATCGATGTCGCCGGCGATGACGCTCACATTGTAGACGGGTTCCGTGAAGCTGATGGTGGTGGTGTGATAGGCACTTTCATCATCGGCCGTGGCATTGATTGTGGAATTGATGTAGCCCGTGGTGCCGTTCGATGTAGAACCGGGCTCGATCGCGAGTGTATTGGGTCCCGCGCCATCAAAGCCCCCAGTGAAAGAGCCAGATGTGGTGATGGTGATCTGCGCCGGCGCCGTGCCATAGGTCAGCGCGTCGGTGCCACCAGCGCGCAGGCTGGTGGCGGGCCTTGTGTTCCAGTCCAGCGTGTCCGCCTGCGCGGCAGACGAAACGATCAGGCTTGCGAGAATGACAAGCCCGGCGGCAAAAGCTTTGAGGACTCTCGGCCTTTGCTCAAGAACAGATAGAACTCTAACGAACATACGAACCCATCCCCAGAAGCAACGCGGCTGCCGGACAAGAACATCCCGGCGCGCGGGCGAAAGCCCGCGTGGTGAACATGTCGTAACCAGTCTGGGTTAACCGAGCCTAAACGGCAGGTTGATCTGCGTTGTATGGGCTACAGGGGGAGAAGTGGCGACCCGCGAGAACCGTGGGCAACATGCGATCCCGGGTCCCTACTCGCGTAGGTGGGCGCCGTGTGATCCAGGCCACGGCCCGGAACAGGGACAGCTCCCGATAGAATCGTTTATAGGCCCCAGGGAATTGTGTTCCTGCACGAGAGCCGCAGTATCGCCGGGAGCTATCTAAGCGCTCGGCCCCCCGAAATCCAGCACCTTAACTGGGTCTGAGAAACGGCAGCTTTCTCAGCAATGTCAGGACAGCACCCGTAAGCGCCACCACCGGCAGCACCATGATGATCGTGGCGGCGGAAAAATTGCCCCATTCGTGCGACTCAGCGCCCGCCGCCGCTTCCTTGACGGACATCTGCCCCATCAGGAAAGGCGGCAGGGTCAGGGCATGATCGGAGGTCAGGAAGACAGCGAGGATGTACTCATTCCAGCACAGCACGAAAACAATCACGCCGATGGCAAAAAGCCCCGCAGCAGCCATAGGCACAACAATTGAGCGGAAGATCAGGAAGTTCGACGCCCCTTCCAGCAATGCCGCGTCCTCCTGCTCGCTACGCTTGAGCCCGATGACCGGCACGCAAAGCCACGCCACCACCGGCACATGAACCGCCGCATAAACAAGAATGAGCAGCGCCTTGGTATCCAGCACGTTGAAAATATTTGCCATCACATAGATGGGCAGCGCCACAACGAGCGGCGGCAGGATGCGCGTGGCAATCATCGCCGGAATGAGGAACTTTCCTTGAAACCACCAATGTTGTGACGGCAACCGCGTCGCGCCATAGACCAGCATGGTGCCCGAGACGACCGCCAGCGTCGCCGCCGTCAGTGCAACAACGAGGGAATTGGCAAAGCGCCAATAAAAGCCGTTCTGCGCTTCAAACAGGATGAAGCGCCAGGCGCGAAGGTCCGGAACGAAATCAACATAGGGAATGTAGCGCGGCCCGTTGATGAAGTCGGGATCGGCCTTGAGGGACGTGAGCAGCATCCAGTAGAGCGGAAACAGGCACACGAGGCTCCACAGGGTCAGGATTACAAAGCGCAAAAATGGAAAGCGCCGACCCATGGGGGGCCTAGCCCACAATCTCTTCCAGCTTCTCCGAAGCAATGTCGAGCGCCTGGGAAAAACGGTCTTCCAGCGTCTTGATATGAGTCTGGGCCACATTGCGGCTCTCGCGCAGCACCTGGTTATCGGCTTCCAGTGCCTCGATCTTCTTGGTCGCTTCCGAAAGCCGGTCCGCCACCATCAACCCCGCCATCACCAGTTGCCGGATGTCGCCGATGGCGCCGACGCTTTCGCGGATGCGGTTCACCTCCGTGTCGAGAAGCTTGGCGAGATCCCTGAGGTGGTCTTCTTCCCCATCGGGACATTGCATGGTGTAGGGACGGCCTGCGACCGTGACGACGACATTGGCCATTATGCTCAGCCCCCGCTGTTTGAATAGAGCACAGCGCGGATGCGTGAGACTGCTGAATCGATCTTTCCTGCCGCCTGTTTGCTCGTGTCCACAAGTTCAGCGGCTTTGACTCTCACTTGTGCAAGCTCCTTATCGATGCGTTGCCGGTCGGATGCGAGCGCCGCCGCCTGCGCCTCCGCCGCTTTCGCACGTTCGTCTGCCTCACGCCTGTCAGAGAGTGCCTTCTCAACAACGTTGAGTGCATTCTCAAACCGCGTCAGTGACGCTTCGAATTTCTTTGCATCTGTCATGGTTGGCCCAACGGCCTATCTAGAACACAGATTCCAAATTCTCAAGCCCCTTCAAACTGTTGCGTTTGGGCCCTAAAGGATTGCGTCAACTGCGCAGGAACCTCATCCACAGATTGGGGCGATCAGCGCCTTTGACTGCCGGATATGCGGTGTTATCACGGCCGCGGAGGCCCGTCCCATGGATATTCAAACATCACCACAAGGAATTGAAATGACCACAGTTTCTCCCCGCACCATGGCCAATGCCATCCGCGCCCTTGCCATGGATGCCGTACAAAAGGCCAATTCCGGCCACCCCGGTGCCCCCATGGGCCTGGCTGACGTGGCAACTGTGCTCTTCACAAAATTCCTGAAATTCGATTCCAGCGCCCCCCATTGGCCGGACCGCGACCGGTTCATCCTCTCGGCGGGCCACGCCTCCATGCTGCTCTACAGCCTGCTTCATCTTACGGGCTACAAGGATATGACCATCGAGCAGCTCAAGAACTTCCGCCAGCTCGGCTCAAAAACCGCAGGCCACCCGGAATATGGCCATGCCGATGGCATCGAAACAACGACCGGGCCATTGGGCCAGGGTCTTGCCAACTCTGTCGGCATGGCGCTGGCGGAACGTCACCTCAATTCTGTCTTCGGTGACGGTCTCGTCAATCACAAGACCTATGTGATTGCCGGCGATGGCTGTCTCATGGAAGGCGTCAGCCAGGAAGCCATCGGCCTTGCCGGGCATTTGAAGCTCAACAACCTCATCGTCATCTGGGATGACAACAACATTTCTATCGATGGCCGTGTCACCCTCTCCGATTCAACTGACCAATTGAAACGCTTCGAGGCTTCCGGCTGGAAAACCATCCGCTGCGACGGCCTCGATCAGGATTCGGTCGAGGCTGCTCTTGCCGAAGCGCAGATTTCGGACCGCCCCGTTCTGATCGCAGCAAAAACCATCATCGGCTTCGGCGCACCCAACAAGAAAGATTCTTACCAGGCCCACGGCTCTCCTCTGGGTGCCGATGAAGTCGCGCTGGCCCGCAAGGAACTGGACTGGCACTACGCGCCCTTCGAAGTTCCGGCTGATATTCTCGCCGCCTGGCGCGAAGTGGGCGCGCGCGGTACCACAGCCCGCAAGGATTGGGAAGGTCGCCTTGCCTCATCGGAACAGAAGGCCGAATTCAACCGCCGCATGGCGGGCGATCTGCCATCGTCCCTAACCACCGCGCTCACCGATTACAGGAAGGCGCTCGCCGCCAATCCGCCGGCCTTGGCCACGCGCAATTCTTCTCAGAACGCGCTCGACATTATCAACGCCGCCATCCCCGATACCATCGGCGGCTCGGCCGATCTCA
>JBIOWL010000008.1:0-2251 GCA_044868645.1 Aestuariivirga sp. | reverse complement strand
GGTGGTGAAGGGAGATGACGTCGCCTTGCGGCAGCTTTCGCAGTGGCAGTGGGCCATCGCCTTCATGGGGCCGACGAGCGCAAAGCGAATGCCCTTGCAGAAGCAACCGCCGGTTATGGGTTCAGTCATCGCATCCTCCCTGAGCTTCCATATAACTTACCTCGCCCTTCGAGGCCGCTTCGCGGCACCTCAGGGTGAGGCAAAAACCTCATGCTGAGAGCCTGCCCTGGACTTGATCCAGGGTGCCCGGCGCATAGCACCGGGCCTCGAAGCATAGACCTCTGAATCGTTTTCACGCCGCCTATTTCGGCCGCGCCTTGTGCAGTCCGGCATCGGGGGCCACAAGCTTTCCGGCGCGCAGCATGGAGACGGCATTGACCAGCGCCTGCGCCGCCGTCTTCGTGTCGGCCTGAACGGCGTCATTGTCGTCAAGGTCGGCGTGGCTTTCGGCGTAGGTTCCCATGTAGCCGATCAAGGCGCCGAGCTCAGACTTGTAGCCCGCCGGAAGGAGGCCCATGTCCTGCAGCCAATCGCTCAAGATGCGGCGCAGGTTTTCAACGCCTGCAACATCACCATGCACAACGACAGAGAAAGCGCGGCCCGCAAGATGGCGCGGATAGTGCCAGCCCTTCATCTCAATTTCCTTGGCGCGCGCCGGATCCTTGCCGCCGGTTGTCGTAGGGTCCGGATTGCCGCCGTCGGCGCAGACGAGGCGGTCAATCATGGATTTGAGGCCCGACGGCGCCTGATACCAGTTCACGGGCGTTACAATCATCACGCCATGAGCCGCCACCCACATGGGATAGATCTCGTTCATCCAGTCGCTCACCTGGCCCATGGCATGGTTGGGATAGCAGGAGCAGGGCCAGTGGCAGAGCGGCATCGCCGTCGAAACGCAGGCCTTGCAGGGGTGAATGAGGCGGCCATATTGCGAGGTGAGGAGGCTGAGATCGAGGATTTCCACTTCGATGCCACCTGCGCGAACCGTTTCCTCCGCCAGTTTCACCAGCCGCCAGGTCTTTGACATTTCGCCGGGGCAGGATTGGTCGGAGCGCATGGAGCCGTTGACGATCAGAATGCGGCTCGGACTCTTCGGATCCTTTTGGCGAGCTTCCGCTTGCCTGATCCGCTCCCGCGTTTCCAGCCATTCCACGGAAAGCTCATGTTCGGGGTCGGCGAATTCCGGACCGGCGGCCCGTGTCACCGGGCTTTTGCGGTATTCGTCATAGCCGTTCCAAGCCGTCTCGATGATGGCCTTGATTGCCTCCTCGTTTACCTTGAAAGCTGGATCGTAGAAGCGATTGCGGAAACGGCGTTCAAACTCCTGGCGCGTTATCTGCACGTCCGGCATGCCCTTGCGCACGTCGATGCGGTCCATGCTTTCCTCCCCATGTTTCTGCTGCCGCAATCTATGGCGCAAAATCTCCGTCGCGGCCAATCACAGCGGATCACCAGTGTGGAAACTCACATTCTGGGAAGTCAGCTTCCTTCGCCTGCAACGAACGGTTCATCCAGCCAGCTTTCGCCGGCGGCGATCATGCAGGTCCTGCCATCGGCGTAGGACAGCAAGGCTGACCAGTGCCCGCTTTTTGCGACAAAGATTTCAAGGACCTGGCCGCCAAGTGTCAGGCCAAGCCCATGGCGCTGCTCACCATATTGCTTACCCAGGATATCCACCACCGCCTGCCGGTCCGAACAGGGCACAAGCATCGGCAAGGGCTGTGCAGCAGTCTGGCTCACAGCGGTGGCCAGTAGAAGGGCCGCCACCGCCAGTGGCTTTGAAACTGTGGCTGGAATGAAGCGGAACATTTCGTCCTCCTCAGGCCTGCACGGCATCCGGCGGAGGATCGATCCTGCGTATCGGCACATGCCATTGCAGGTACTGCAGAATTGGTGATCCGCGCGCCAGATTTCAAGGCCTTGCAACCTGTTGTTGGTTGGGATGTCTAGACACTCCGACGATCAGTTGGAATCGTGCCCCATGTCCTCCATCGGCGGGCTTGACTCGCCGACCCAGGTTTTCTTTGCGCTGGGTGGGCCGATCAAGTGTTCGGCCCATGGAGAAATATGGGTTCAATTAACAATCCGATGCTCTAGGTGGGTTGGGAGTTCCGGTGGGCGGCCTCAAATCCAGCGTCGTCTTCGTGATGGGCTCAAGACTATTGCTGGGAGAGGAGGTGGGGAGTTCTTGCCCACTTCTGGAATGTAGCGAGAAGTAGCATTTTCACCGCGCGGGGTCAAGTACAAAATC
>JBIOWL010000007.1:0-4002 GCA_044868645.1 Aestuariivirga sp. | reverse complement strand
GAGTAACAAAGGTCAAGAAACGACCCCGCCTTCTTCCTCACCTCCCGGTACTCAGGTAAATACCGTCCAGCCTGTCTCATAAGCCATACTGGCCGCCTCGATGGTAACTTGCCCTGCAGAACATCGAGAAGTGGCTTCATAGAAAAAGAGAGTCCTATTTGATGATGATGTTGGCGTGTGGATAACGTGGAAAATGTGAGGCAGCACTAGCAGCAAAGACCCAGCAAGAAAATCACTTTGATATTTCTGGAAAATCCAGCTTCAAGACTGGCCAAATCAACCAATGATGACTCGGTTTTAATGGATAGTTTCGCTGCTCTGTCACCGCTTGGCCGTCCCGGCACTAGACTTTGCCGGGTCACCTTGCACTTTGCCCACAGCCTATCCACAGCCTTCTGAACGCAGTTTTCCAAAGCTTCCGCGGAACGCTAGGACAGGGCCATGATCATTCTTGCATCGGAAAGCCCGGCCCGCATCCGCCTTCTGAAGGCGGCAGGCCTCATCTTCGAAAGCCGCGTCCACCACGTCGTGGAAGAGTTTGGCAATGGATCGGAAATCCCTCAAAATGTAGCGCGGCGACTTGCCGCCGAAAAGGCGCTGTCGATCTCTGAGGTCGGGCCGGAAGACCTTGTTATCGGCTCGGACCAGGTACTGGAATGTGAAAGCAGGCTCTTTTCGAAAGCTCACAACATCGCCGAATTGCGGCTTCATCTTCAAGAACTGCGGGGTCAGACTCACGCCTTGCACGCAAGCTTCGCCTGTGTTCAAGAGGGCAAGGTCATCTTTTCGCACGTCTCTACCGCCACTTTGAAAATGCGCCATTTCAGCGATACGTTTCTTGAGAGCTATCTTACCCGGAATGGCCGAGATGTTCTTTCCTGCGTTGGCGGCTACAAGATCGAAGGAGAAGGCATCCAGCTGTTCGAAAACATTGAAGGCGATGTTTTCACCATTCAGGGTATTCCGCTCTTGCCGCTCCTCGCCTTTCTCCGGTCCCAAAGATTGTTTCCAACATGAAAAAGGCCTGCGTCATTGGCTGGCCCATAGGCCATTCGAGGTCGCCCTTGATCCACAACTATTGGCTCCAGCGTTACGGTATTGTGGGTAGTTACGAGCGGATTGCTGTTACGCCAACAGATCTTGAAAATTTTTTTGCCCGCATCCGGAATGGCGAGTTCGTCGGCTGCAACATCACACTGCCCCACAAGGAAACCGCCATCGCCTATCTGGATCGAATGGAGGACGAGGCGCGAATTTCAGGATCGGTAAACACCATTTACCGGGAAGGCAAGAACCTTGTCGGAACCTCAACCGACGGCACGGGCTTCGCCGATAACGTTATGGCCACAGTGAAGGGTTTCGCTTGGGCGGGGCAGAAGATGCTTGTCTTGGGCGCCGGTGGATCGGCCCGTGCCATCATCGCCGGACTCTTGCAGCGAGAAGTCAGGGAAATAAGAGTATGGAACCGCACAGCACAACGTGCCGAGGCATTGTCGCAACAGCTTGGCGAAAGAGTGAGCGCGGTCAGCGGAAATGTACTTGTGGATGCTGCGCGTGAAGCGGATGTGATCATCAACACCACATCGGCAGGCTTTGCCGGAACACCGCCGTTGGATTTTCCCTTCAAAGAAATCACACAGAGGAAGATTGTCGCGGACATTGTCTACGTCCCGCTGATCACTCCATTCCTGCAACAGGCAAAGACCACGGGCCATGTCATTGTGCCCGGTCTTGGCATGCTGTTGCACCAGGCCGTGCCGGGATTTGAGAAATGGTTCGGCCATCGTCCTGAGGTGACGCAGGAACTGCATGATCTGGTGGCGCGCGACATTGAAAAGGGGCAAGCCCCGTGAAACTCATCGCACTGACCGGCTCAATCGCCATGGGCAAGAGCGAAGTGGCTCGCATCTTCAAGGAACATGGCGTACCGGTGCTCGAATCCGATGCGGTCGTCCATAGCATCTACGCCAATGGCAGCGGTGCCGAAGTCTTGCGCAATGAATTCGCCGCAGCAGTGAAAGGCCACATCGTCCAGCGTGATGCGCTTTCAAGCATTGTGCTGGGCGCGCCCGAAAAACTACAGCGCCTCGAAGAACTTATCCACCCCTTAGTCAAGGCGCGGCAGGCGGATTTCATTGCCGGGCAACGGAAGAAAAATGCCAAGGCTGTGGTCCTCGACATTCCACTGCTGTTTGAGACTGGCGATCCTTCGGCCTTTGATGCTGTGATCGTCGTGTCCGCACCGGAAGACAGGCAGCGCCAATGGGCCCTTGCCCGCAAAGGCATGACGGAGGAAAAGCTTCACTACATTCTGGCGCGCCAGGTGCCGGACAGCGAAAAGCGCAAGCGCGCCACCCACATCATCGAAAATGATGGAAGCCTGGTGGAACTTGAAAAGCAGACGCAGGATGTGCTCAATCGGATCATGACGGAGGAGAAGCGTATCTGATGCGGCAGATCGTGCTCGATACGGAAACAACCGGGCTCTCGCCCCTTGAAGGCCATCGCATTGTCGAGATCGGCGCTATCGAGCTGATCAATCATGTGCCAAGCGCCCGCACCTTCCATGTTTACCTCAATCCAGAGCGCGACATGCCGAAGGAGGCCGAAGCCGTTCACGGCATCACGGCGGAGTTCCTGAAGGGAAAGCCGCTGTTCAAGGACGTGGTGACCGACTTCTTGGAGTTCCTGCAAGATGCGCCGCTGGTGATCCACAATGCTTCCTTTGACATGGCCTTCATCAATCATGAACTGGAGCGCGCCGGAAGGACTATCCTTGATATGGCGCGCGTCACGGATACGCTGCAGCTCGCGCGCCAGAGGCACCCCATGGCGCCAAACAGCCTCGATGCCCTGTGCAAGCGCTATGGCATCGATCTTTCACGGCGCAGCAAGCATGGCGCGCTTCTCGACTCAGAATTGTTGGCCGAGGTCTATCTCGAACTGATCGGCGGTCGGCAGACGGCTCTCGGCCTCACACAACATCGGCCACAAGCTGCAAGGATGGAAGCCACTTGGAACGCTTCGGCAGTGCGGCGTGAAAGAGAGCGGCCTTTGCCTTCGCGGCTCTCGGAGGAAGAGCGCCTCGCCCATGACAGACTGGTGGAGAGCCTGGGCCCCAAGGCCCTCTGGAATCAGAATTAGGCCTGCGCCGGTTGCTGTTGGGCGCGCAAGCGCTTCTGGTACATGGCCAGAAAATCAATGGGGTCAAGCATGAGCGGCGGAAAGCCACCATTGCGTGTGGCATCGGCCATGATCTGGCGGGCGAACGGAAAGAGGATCTTTGGGCATTCGATAAGAGCCGCCGCCTGTAAGAGGTTCGGTGGAAAATTCTCCAGCCTGAAAATGCCGGCATAGACCAGTTCTGCAGCAAAAATGATCTTGCCACTCCCGCTTGCCTTGGCATCGAGGTGAAGTTCCACTTCGAAATCATTGGGTGCCATATTCCTGGCGTTAACGTTGACCGCAATATTAATGTCGGGCTGCTGTTGCTGCGGCGCCAGGGATTGCGGCGCGTTGGGGTTCTCGAAGCTGAAGTCCTTGAGATATTGGCCGAGGATCTTGAGGGAGGGCTGCTGGCCCGGCGCCGAAGCCGGTATCTGCTGGGCCTCTGCGGGGGCCGCCGTGGTGGCGGTACCATTGGCAGGTACCTGCACCGTTTCTGATTTCTTGGCCGCCTTGGCCGCAGGTTTGCTCGATTTTGCCATCTTTGCCTCTCATTCCCCCGTGAAAGATCGGCAGGCCGGCCGAACCGGAAAGCCGTCCTGCGCCGCCTGCAGGTGGGATCACTGGGGTCCGGCTAACATGAAGTTAATCCGACTTCAACGCCTGAACTCGCAATGAACTTTGAATGGGCTGGATATGAACTAGCGCTTTGATCGTGCCGCACTGATGCCTATATTGCTCTCAAACACTCAGCACCTTCGCTATGAACCTCGGAATGGACACTTTCACCCTCGTTTTGCTGGTTGCCGCAGCCATCGTTTTCTGGCTGCTACGCTC
>JBIOWL010000006.1:0-2241 GCA_044868645.1 Aestuariivirga sp. | reverse complement strand
GGGCAGCCAGAATTCCGGCTTTTCATTGCCGTCATCGCCGCACGCCTGCGAGGCCTTGACGATCGGCACGATGTGATTGCCGAGGCGCATGAAGAAAATTGGGTCCGAAAGGCCAAGCGTCACTTCGAGGGTGGTCTCATCCTTGACCACGACGCCGGCAAGCTCCTTGCCGTTGCCGCCATTGATTTCGGCATAGCCCACAACGCCGGCGAGAACCTGCGACACGCGCTGGTTCTTTGTGTTGGGCATGGCCGCGAGCTCCCATGAACCCTTCACATCGGCGGCAGTGATCTTGGAACCATCGGAGAAAACCGCATTGCCCGCAATCTTGAAGATCCACACCTTCTTGTCATCGGAGCCGGTCCAGGACTCGAACACATAAGGATTGATCTTGCCTTCGGCGTCGAAATACATGGGCGAAGCCCACCAGATGGAATTCCAGCGGAAGGGCGCGCCGCCGCCCCGCATCGGCGACCAGTCCTGATTGAAGGATGGATGCGCCACCTTGAGCACCTGTTCGCCGGCTGCATTCACATATCCCGTCATCAAAGGCAGCGCGCTTGCGCCGATGAATGCGCCTGCTCCCAGTTTCAGCGCCCCACGGCGCGAAATTTTTGTTTTTGCGGACATCGTTTTTCCTCCCACGAATGGCCAAGCACTTTTTCCCGGACTCAGCCGGATGCCGCAGCACACATCAGAGACGTAAAGTTGTCAATAGATAACTCAAGTGTTGTTGTTCTCAAATTTCTAACTATATGTTATATAAAGATAATTTTACAAACCCTCGTGTTGCATCTGCAATTACAACTTGACAACAATCCGCTGACGCCGCACCATCGCCAATATCAGCCAGCAAGATGGATGAAGGCAAATGGCATCTGCACTCAACAGCAAGAAAACCTTAATTTTCGGCGCGAGTTCCGGCATTGGCGCAGCGGTCGCCCGCCGCTTCGCTGCGCTCGGTGCCGATGTCATCGTCCACTACAACAGCAACAAGGCGGGCGCCGAACAGGTTGTGCGTGACATTAAAGCGAATGGCGGCAAGGCGCGGCTGCTTGCAGGCGATGTATCAAAAGCCGAAGTTGCAGACCGGCTTGTGAAGGTCGCAGCCGACGCATTAGGCCGCCTCGACATCGTCATCAACAATGCCGGAACAATGTTTGGCCGCACCGCAATCGCCAAGGCGACAGACGAACAGTACCGCAACGTCATTGATCTCAACATTGGCGGTGTGTTCTTCGCCTGCCGCCGCGCCGCGGCCATCCTGCAGGAGCAGAAATCCGGCACCATCATCAACACCACATCGGTGGCCGCCCGCACGGGTGGTGGCGATGGCGCTGGCCTCTATGGTTCCGCCAAAGGGTTTGTGAGCACCATCACGCGCGTGCTGGCCAAGGAACTGGCCCCCTTTGGCGTGCGCGTCAATGCGGTTGCACCCGGTGTCATCGAAACCGATTTTCACCGCAAGAACTCAACGCCCGAACAACTGGCCGCCGCCTTGAAGGGCATCCCATTGGGACGCCTCGGCACTGCCGAGGATTGCGTGGGCGCTTTTGAATTTCTCGCAGACGAAACCATGAGCGGCTATATCACGGGCCAGGTCATTGAAGTGAACGGCGGGCAGCTGATGCCATGAGCACATCCGCAATCGGAATTACGATGGGAGACCCCGCCGGCGTCGGCCCTGAAGTCATCTGCAAGGCCATCGCAGACCTTCCGGCGGCGGAGCGCGACGGCATTGTCGTTATTGGCTGTGCTGAAACATTGAAGCGCGCGGCAAAGATATGCGGCCTTCCGGAAGACGCGTTGAAGGACGTTCGCGTTGAGAATGTAGAAAGTCCCGGCGTGCCCCTGCCCTTCGGAAAGCTGGACAGGGCTGGCGGCGAAGCCTGCTTCCGCTACATCAGGCGCGCCGTGGATATGGCGACTGCAGGAACTATCGGCTGCATTGTCACAGCTCCCATCAGCAAGGAGGCGCTCAATGCCGCAGGCCATCACTACGATGGCCATACCGGCATGCTGGCTGCCCTCACCGGCGCGAAATCTGCCTTCATGCTGCTGGCGGATGAGCGCATGTCCACCATCCATGTCTCAACCCACGTCTCCCTGAAAGATGCCATTGGCCGCGTGACGGCGGAGCATGTGCTCGCCACCATCCGCGCCGGCCACAAGCATTTCGCCCGTGTCGGCAAGCCCAATCCGCGCATCGCCGTTGCAGGCCTCAATCCCCACTGCGGCGAG
>JBIOWL010000005.1:0-2519 GCA_044868645.1 Aestuariivirga sp. | reverse complement strand
CGGAACGCGACAAACGTGCCGCCATTCTGGAAGCGGAAGGCTTGCGGCAGGCAGCGATCCTCAAGGCCGAAGGCGAAAAGCAGTCGGTTGTGCTCGAAGCCGAGGGCCAGAAGGAAGCAGCCTTCCGTGCCGCCGAGGCCCGCGAACGCTCCGCCGAGGCGGAAGCCAAGGCCACGCAAATGGTGAGCGATGCCATCGCCAAGGGCAATGTGCAGGCGATCAATTATTTTGTCGCCAACAATTATGTGAAGGCGCTGGAGGCGCTGGCGGTTTCACCCAACCAAAAGGTGCTGATGTTGCCCGTCGATGCGTCATCCATTCTCGGCGCCATCGGCGGCATTGCCGAGATCGCCAAGGAAGCCTTTGGTGGATCGGGCGATGCCGCGCCGCCCAAGCGCAAGACGCCGAGCATCTAGGAGAATCCCATGTCTGACTTCATTCCGGTGATCGGTCCATGGTTCTGGTGGATTGTGGCTGGCATTTTGCTGGTCGGCGAAATGCTGATGCCCGGCTTCTTCCTGTTGTGGCTTGCGGCCGCGGCGGCGCTGACGGGGGCGATCGATCTCGTTTTCGGCCTTGGCTGGCAGGGCGAGGTTTCAGTTTTCGCCGCACTCTCGTTGTTGCTGGTGCTCATCACCTGGAAATGGGTGATGGCAAGCCGGCAGCTCAAGTCCGACCAGCCCACGCTCAATCAGCGTCATCATGCTTATGTGGGCAAGGTGGTGCCGCTCGCACAGCCAATCGTCAACGGCTCGGGCAAGGTGCGTATTGATGATGCGCTGTGGGACGTGGATGGGCCAAACCTGCCGCAGGGTGCGCTGGTGCGTATTTCAGGCGTCGATGGTTTGCGGCTGAAGGCGGAGAAGGCTTAAGTCTTCGGATTTTCGTACATTCCCAAATTCCTCCATCGGCGTCCCGGACTTGATCCGGGATCAACCCGCCGACCCAGTTTTTCCTTACGCTGGGTGGGCGCATCAAGTGCGCCCATGGAGAATTTTTCAAATCGATTTCATATGACTCTCTACAGAACTACACTGTCCGCAAATACCATTCGAAGTCGCGCTGAATGGGTTCGGAATAGAAGCGGTCTGCTTCCACTTCCTTGAGCGTGCAGAAAGTATCGACAAACTCCTTGCCGAAATATTCCTTTAGGATGGAGGCGCGCCAGAAGGCATCGATCGCCTCATACCAGTTGCCGGGAATATATTTGGCGCGCTTTTCGTAGCCATTGCCGGAGACGGGCGCGCCCGGATCAAGCTTCTCGGCGATGCCGTAATGCATTCCAGCCAGAATCGCACCCATGACCAGATAGGGATTGGCGTCGGCTCCTGACGGCCGGTGTTCGATGTGACAGGTTTTCGCTGCGCCGGCAGGTACGCGCAATGAAACTGTGCGGTAGTTGATGCCCCAATTGGCGGCGACCGGCGCATAGGAGTTGCGGCGGAAGCGCCGATAGGAATTGGCGTTGGGCGCAAAGATCAGCATGGATTCCGCCATGGCCGCCTTGAGACCGCCGATGGCATGCATCAAAAGCTGGTTTTCTTCCGGGTTCTCGGCGGCGAAGAGATTATCGCCTGCCTCATTGCCGAGGCTCACATGGACATGCATGCCGGAGCCCGTCCATTCCGAATAGGGCTTGGCCATGAAAGTGGCGATCAAGCCATGTTTTTCAGCCGCAGCCTTGATGACGCGCTTCAGCATGATGGCTTCGTCACAGGCTTTTAAAACATCATTGCGGTGACGCAGCACAATTTCCATCTGGCCTGGTGCATATTCGGCAATCAGGGTCTTGGCGGGCAGGTCCTGCACTTCACACCAGGCATAAAGATCCTTGAAGAAGGGGGCGAAATCATCCGTGTCCTGAAGATAATAGGCCTGATAGTGCTGGGGCCGCGCTTCATTGACGAGGGCCTGCGGCGCTTGCGGCTTTCCTTCCAGCGCCGACTTGCGGTCCATCAGGAAAAATTCAAGCTCGACGGCACCGACAGGCAGCATGTTGAGGTCGGCCTTGAAGCGGTTGACAATGCCTTCGAGCGCATTTCTCGGATCGGCGTAATGGGGCTTGCCATCAAGATCATGAAGCTTGGCGGTGTATTGTGCCGATGGCACATCGATCCATGGCACACGGTGCATGGAACCGGGAACAGGCCAGAGCAAGAGATCGCGGTCGCCTTCATCGAAGACAAGGCCTGTTTCGGGCACGTCTTGTCCTGTGACATCAAGCACGGAAGCGGAAATAGGCAGGAAACGGCCATCCTTCCAGCCGGGCACCACTTCATCGCGGCGCAAGATTTTTCCGCGGGCAACGCCGCAGAGATCGGTCCAGACGATATGAACGCTCTCAATATCTGGATTGGCGTCCAGGAATGATTGGGCTTCAGCGCCGAGGCGCGGGGTGACATAGGTCGTCATCATTTTCCTCCCGTTTCCGTCTGATCACGGAAACGCGTCAATTGGCAAGCTCTGCAAGACAGCGGTCCAGTTGATGAAGCAGTTCATCGACATGTTGGGCTTCCGTT
>JBIOWL010000004.1:0-2608 GCA_044868645.1 Aestuariivirga sp. | reverse complement strand
TATGGCCACACCCCGCTTTCCAAGGGGATCTGGCCAAATTTGTCAGGCGATTCTCAATATCTGCTTATTCGTTTTTACCGCAGATCCGGTGGCGTGGCTTCGGTCTTCAGCGCCGCCAATGCCTCCGCAAGACCCATGGCCTTCTGCTCCTGCGAGCCAAGGCGGCGCATGTTGACAGCCTTCTCGTCCATTTCACGCTTACCGACGACAAGGATCACCGGAACCTTTGTCACCGAATGCTCGCGGACCTTGTAGTTGATCTTTTCGTTGCGAAGGTCTGACTCAGCCCGAAGACCCGCATCTTTCAGCGCCTTTCTCACCTCAAGCGCATAGGCGTCGGCTTCAGACGTTATGGTGCACACCATGATCTGCGTAGGCGCCAGCCACAATGGGAAATGCCCCGCATAGTTTTCGATGGCAATGCCGAGCCAACGCTCCAGCGAGCCGACGATGGCGCGGTGTACCATCACCGGTTGTTTCTTCTCGCCGTCCGCCGCGATATAGAATGCCCCGAACCGTTCCGGAAGATTGAAATCGACTTGCGTCGTGCCGCATTGCCATTCGCGCCCGATGGCGTCCTTCAGCGTATACTCGAACTTGGGTCCATAGAAGGTGCCTTCGCCTTCATTGATCCCGGTCTTGATGCGGCCACCTGACTCAGCCGCCATCTTGACTAGGACCTTCCTGAGAATGCCCTCGGCATGGTCCCACATGGCGTCGGTGCCCACGCGCTTCTCGGGCCTGGTTGCCAGCTTGACGACGACTTCCTCGAACCCGAAATCCCGATAGACCGACATCATCAGATCATTGATCTTCAAGCATTCATCTTCGAGCTGGTCTTCCGTGCAAAAAATGTGGGCGTCGTCCTGCGTGAAGCCGCGAACTCGCAAGAGGCCATGCAGCGCACCCGACGGTTCATAACGGTGTACCGCACCAAACTCTGCCAGACGTACCGGCAGATCGCGATAGCTCTTGAGACCGTGCTTGAAAATCTGAACATGTCCCGGACAGTTCATCGGCTTCAGCGCAAATACCCGCTGATCAGCCTCTTCGTCCTTGGGGTTCGTGAACGCAAATGCGGATTTCGCCGCGAACATGTTCTCCTGATACCAGCCCCAATGACCCGAAGTTTCCCACAGTGACTTGTCCAGAAGCTGTGGCGCATTCACCTCGTCATAGCCGAGCTTGTTCAGGCGGCGGCGCATGTAGGCGATGAGCTGCTGGAACATGGTCCAGCCCTTGGCATGCCAGAAGACGACACCCGGTCCCTCCTCCTGGAAATGGAACAGGTCCATCTCGCGGCCAAGCTTGCGATGATCGCGCTTCTCTGCTTCTTCCAACGCTGTGACATAGTTCTTGAGGTCGGCCTCATTGGCCCAGGCCGTGCCATAGATGCGCGTCAGCATCGGATTCTTGGCATCGCCCCGCCAATAGGCGCCCGCCACCTTCATCAGCTTGAAGGCGCTGCCCACCTTGCCCGTGGAATTCATATGCGGGCCGCGGCACAGATCCACCCAGCCGCCCTGGTCATAGAACTTGATGTCCTCGTTGCCCGGAATGGTGTCGACTAGTTCAACTTTGAAATTCTCGCCTTTGGCGCGGAAAAAGGCCTTCGCCTCCTCGCGTGTCTTCACCGTGCGGGTAAAGGGCTTGTCACGCTGGATGATCTCCCGCATCTTCTTCTCGATGGCCGGAAAATCCGCCGGCGTGAACGGCTCATTGCGGAAGAAGTCATAGTAGAACCCGTTCTCGATGACGGGGCCAATCGTCACCTGCGTACCGGGGAACAGTTCCTGTGCGGCCTCAGCAAGAACGTGAGCGCAGTCATGCCGGATCAGTTCCAGCGCCCGCGGATCATCCCGCGTGATGAGTTCCAGCTTCGCATTTTGTTGAAGTGGCTCGGAAAGATCGGCCAGCTTGCCGTCAATAACCGCCGCAGCGGCTTTCTTCTCAAGTGATTTGGAGATGGAGGCGGCTATCTGTGCTGGTGTGGCGCCCTTTTCATAAGACCGGGAAGCACCATCCGGGAATGTCACGGCAATCATTTCGTCCTCCTGCCCACTCCCGCCAACGCGCGCGGGTAAGCCAAATCAAATCAGTATCGATGCCGCTCTTGCCCGTTCGAGGCGGGCCGGTCAAGCGCCCGGCTTGCGCAGAAAAAGCCAACACAACCGTGGCTTTACCGGGAATTAACCTTAACAGGCCATGTTTTGGCCATTCGAATTGTTAACGGCTTGGGTCTTCATATGAAAAAGTTCTTACTGCGTCTTGTACTCGCGTCCGTGGCCTTTCTGCCCGCGGCAACCGCCATCGCCGCGGATATCGATATGCCACCTCCGCCGGTCGAAGACCTGCGCCCCGCAACTTTTGACTGGACCGGCTTCTATGTGGGTGGCTGGGCTGGTGCCACCTGCATCGACGGTGAACTGACTGACAACACAGCAGCCGCCGATTTCGAGATGTCCGGCTGCGGCTGGAAGGGCGGCGTGATGGGCGGCTACAACCATCAATTCGACCAGTGGGTTCTTGGCTTCGAGGCTGATTGGGGCATGTCCGGCGACATCGCCACTAATGAGGAACCGACCGCCGACTTCGCTTTCTCGATGGA
>JBIOWL010000003.1:0-4879 GCA_044868645.1 Aestuariivirga sp. | reverse complement strand
CTGAAAGAATGACGATGCCGCCGGGTGCAAGCAATTGCGACAGGTCCTGCGCAAGATTTGCCAGCGGGCGGGCAAGGATATTGGCGAAGATCAGGTCACAGGGCGCGGCAGCGCGGATGGCAGGGTGATGAAGGCCCGCAGCTGTGACCGCATGAATACGTGGCGTAAGGCTATTACGCGCTGCATTGAGCTTGGTGACGCGTACCGCTTCCGGATCAATGTCAGTTGCCAGCACACCTGTTGCCGTGGCCTTTGCTGCCGCGAGAGCCAGCACGCCAGTTCCGCAACCGAGGTCGAAAATGCGGCGCGGCCGCCTCTGCTTCAGCAATCTGTCAAAGATCAGGAGGCAGCCCGCTGTGGTGCCATGGTGGCCCGTACCGAAAGCCGTGCCTGCATCAATCTCGAAGCTGAAACCACCGGCGCGGCGGCGTTCGCGGTCATGGGAGCCATAGAGCTGAAAACGGCCCGCAATGACGGGCGCCAGGCCCTGCAATGACTGCCGCACCCAATCCACATCGGGCAGGGACGTGATTTCACCATCAATCTTCAGTGCATCACGCGCAGCCCGTGCCGCATCTTCGCCGCTGAAATAGGCAATCGTGTTCCACAGCGCCCGCTCCTCATCCACTTCATTGACGGCAACAGCCAGCGCATCGATGGCGATATGGCTTTCAATTTGATCCGCAAGCGCCTGCGCAGCCTCGAGTGACCGGGCAGGGCAGGTGAGGATGAAGCGCGCGGACATGCCCGCTTGCATAGAGTTCCCCCCATGCTACATCAACTTTCTTCCCTGCTTCAGTAGGGCCAAGCCTCTATAATTCCGCCCGAATCATGAAGAAACCGAAGACGCCTCCGCAGGCGCCCACGCCTGCCCAACCCATCGAACTGCAATCGGCCTTGGAAGAGCGCTACCTTGCTTACGCGCTCTCAACCATCATGCATCGCGCCTTGCCTGATGCCCGTGATGGCCTGAAGCCCGTGCATCGCCGCCTGCTGCATGTCATGCGGCTCCTCCGCCTTGACCCGCAGGCCGCCTTCAAGAAATCGGCAAAGATCGTGGGCGATGTCATGGGTGGCTATCACCCCCATGGCGATGCGGCGATCTATGATGCCATGGTGCGCCTCGCCCAGGACTTTTCCTCACGCTATCCGCTGGTCGACGGCCAGGGCAATTTCGGCAACATCGATGGCGATAGCGCTGCCGCCTACCGCTACACCGAAGCCCGCATGACGGACGTCGCGGGCCTTCTGCTCGATGGTCTCGATGAAGAAACAGTGGACTTCCGCCCCAACTATGACGGGTCAGTGGAAGAGCCTGTCGTGCTTCCCGCAGCCTTTCCAAACCTCCTCGCCAATGGCGCCACCGGCATTGCCGTCGGCATGGCAACATCCGTTCCGCCGCATAATGTGGCGGAGCTCTGCGATGCTGCGCTCCATCTCATCAAGTTTCCCAATGCGGGTGTCGACAAGCTCACGCAGTATGTTGTGGGGCCGGACTTCCCGACGGGCGGTATCATCATCGATAGCCGCGAGTCCATCGTCGAGGCTTACAAGACAGGAAAGGGTGGTTTCCGCGTCCGCGCCCGTTGGTCCCAGGAAGATGTGGGCCGTGGCGGCTGGCAGATCGTCGTCACCGAAATTCCCTATCTCGTGCAGAAGAGCAGGCTCATCGAGCGTGTGGCGGAATTGCTGAATGAGAAGAAGCTGCCACTGCTTGGCGACATCCGCGATGAGTCCGCCGAAGACATTCGTGTCGTGCTGGAACCCAAGAGCCGCAACATCGAACCGGAATTGCTTATGGAGCAACTCTTCCGCGCTACCGAATTTGAGTCCCGCATTCCCCTGAACATGAACGTGCTCTCCGGCGGCAGGGTGCCGAAGGTCATGTCGCTGAAGGAGGTGCTGAAGGAGTGGCTCGAGCACCGCAAGACGGTGCTGGTCCGCCGAACCAACTTCCGCCTCAGGGAAATCGCCCGCCGCCTCGAAATCCTTGATGGCTATCTCATTGCTTATCTCAACCTCGATGAGGTGATCCGCATCATCCGCGAGGATGACGAGCCCAAGCCCGCGCTGATCAAGCGCTTCAAACTGACGGACATGCAGGCCGAAGCCATCCTCAACATGCGGCTCCGCGCCCTCCGCAAGCTTGAGGAAATGGAGATCCGCCGCGAGCACACGGAACTCAAGAAGGAGCAGAAGGGCCTTCAGGGCCTGCTCAAGTCGGAAGACGAGCAGTGGAACCGCATTGCCGATGACATCCGGCAGGTGAAGGAAACCTATTCCAAGAAAACACCACTGGGCCGCCGCCGCACCGACTTCGCCGAAGCGCCCGACGTGGCCGAGCAGCTCGACGAAATGCTGGTCGAGAAGGAACCCATCACCGTGGTCTGTTCCGAGAAGGGCTGGATCCGTAGCATGAAGGGCCATCTCGAAGACAAGTCCACGCTCTCCTACAAGGATGGCGACCAGGAACGCTTTGTCGTGCCCGCGCAAACCACGGACCGCATCATGCTTCTGTCATCCTCCGGCAAGTTCTTCACACTGGATGGCGCGAAGCTTCCCGGCGGCAGAGGACATGGCGAACCCGTGCGCCTTCTTGCCGATATGGACGCAGCAGACCAGGTTGTGGCGCTCTTTGTCTATCAGCAGGGTGCCAAGCTCCTCATCGCCTCCACGGAAGGTGACGGCTTCATCGTCAGCGAGGATGAGTGCCTCGCCAACACCCGCAAGGGCAAGCAGGTGCTCAACGTGAAGGCACCAGCAGAAGCAGTTGTCTGCCGCGCCATTCCCGAAGGTGCCGACCATGTTGCAAGTGTGGGCGACAACCGCAAACTACTGATCTTCAAGTTGTCGGAGCTTCCGGAAATGGCGCGCGGCAAGGGCGTGCGCATGCAGAAGTTCAAAGACGGCGGCCTCTCGGACGCGGCCGCCTTCAACCGTAAGAGCGGCCTCACCTGGAGCGACGCCTCAGGTCGGGAATGGAATGTCACCGACCTCGCGGATTGGATCGGCGAACGCGCCCAGGCCGGCAAGCTTCCGCCCAAGGGCTTCCCCAGAAGCAACAAGTTCGGGTAATCGGCCCAGACTTCCGTATACGGAAAATTATCCAAGGCGATGCAATGACAGGCGTTGCTGAAGCTTTACTTCTATATTGGTGTGGACGGCGGAGTTTGAGGGGACTCCTGTGCCGGAACGGCTTGGACGGCGATGATGCGCGGTCAGATCTCGTGGATAAGGGCAGGGGTGCTCGATAGGGCGCCACAGAAGGAAGATACGCCCTCGTCCGCGCTGGAAGAAAAATGCCTGGACTCCGGCGACGTGCGCATCGTCACTGGCGAACTGGGCACCGAGATCAAGTGGAAGGTCCAAACACCCTGCTTTTCCTCACTGCTCAGGGCAGTGCATTTCATGCAAGACGCGAAACCGCCATTTATCCTGCGCTTTCACGCATTTGGCTGGTTTGAGGAGGTCTACCGCGAGGCCTGGACGGCGATCCATAGGGTCGAGGAAATCCTGGCGCGCGGCGACCGGCACTTCTTCAGCCGCGCTTTTGTCCAGAACGCTGACCCCCATGCTGCCCGGCTTTCGCCGGTGATGCGGCAGGCGCTCGAGACCCATGTGGCTGACGAGGACTATGCAGTCGAAGCCGCGCTCGATGAAACAACCCATAGTTTCGTCGTCGATAAGGTGGGACCCAAATCGGCCATCGGCCGCCTCTGGGGCACCATCACTTCGTCCTTCCCTTGCCAGCCCACCAGCAAATACGGCGATGCCGTCAGCGAAGCCTATGAACATGTGCTCAAAACAGGAAAACCGCATTATGATCAGGTGCTTGCGGCCCTGCGCCTGCCGGACAACCAGGTCCATTGGGTGCCATATCACCGTGTCGTTTTGCCTAAGGTCCGTGAAGACGGCGTACCAGCGGTGGCCATTGTCTCGGAAATTGCCCGGGTCGAGATCAAGGTTTTGTAGGACAAATCATTGCTTAACGCGGTAGACCACAAATCCGACTATTACACTATCAGTAAGATTTTATTGGCGATTAGCCTTTAAACGATGGCCCAATGACCGCAATTCTGGGGGCGGGCCAGAGAGCAACCTTAGGGCGGCAGGAATGGTCTTTTGGATCAAAGATGGCGCGTTGGTGGAACGCCCAGTCAAGCCGGACGGGTCGGACTATTCCGAACGCGTCCTGCTGGACCAGTTTCACATGGTCAAGGTCCTGTCCGCAGACAATGGCACCACCATCAAGTGGTTCATGGGCAGCGCCAATTGGTCTTCCCTGATCTATGCCCTGACATTCCTGCGCGTTTGCATGCCGCCGTTCACGTTGACTTACATGAACATGGGCTGGATCAACGAAGAGTTCGAAACGGCCGAAGAAGTGATGGACCGTGTCGAGGCGCTGATCTTCAAGAGCGATGTGCACTTTTCCCAGCGAACCTATACGCGGACCTTTTCGCTTGATGAGAAGGGCATGCCCGAGCGGCTGCGCAGCATCCTGGAGAAGGGCGATGCGGTGGAAGAAGAATCCGTCACCTGTCTCGTCGACCTGAACAAGGACTCATCGAGTGTCGAAAGCGTCGGCAAGAAGTCAGTCGTCGCCAAGATCTGGGGCGTGTCACCTGTCTCGTTTCCCTGCCTCTCCGGCAACACTTATGATCGCATCGTATCGCGCTCCTATTTCGATGCTGTGCGTTCGGGAAGACCCGTCTATGACCATGTGCTTGCCGTCATGGTGAAGCCGGATGGCGAGCACCATTGGTTGGGCTATCAGCGTGTGATCATTCCCGACATCACCGAAAGCAGGCTCACTCACCGCCATGTGCGCGTTGTATCGGAGCTGGCTCCGGTGAATATCAGGTTGCTTTGAAAGCGC
>JBIOWL010000002.1:0-4144 GCA_044868645.1 Aestuariivirga sp. | reverse complement strand
AAAACAAAGTCGGCGCCTTCAGCCGCCTCTGCCGGTGTGGGCTTGCTTGCGCCCTTGTGTTTTCCCACCCAATCGGCGGATTTGGCGGCGGTGCGGTTGTAGACCGTCACCGATGCACCCGACTTTGCTGCCAGGTGCCCCGCCATGGGGAAACCCATCACGCCAAGCCCCAACCACGTCGCTTTTGTCATTTCACAACTCCTGTGGGACAGGTCTTAGGCGACAGGCCATGACATTTCCAGAGAGGCTTGCGGCGCGGCCCGCAAGACCCGATAATCCCCCCAATGAGTATCGAACGCCGCAATTTTCCGCAGTTCTTCATCACTGCCTCGAGCCCCTGCCCTTATCTGCCGGGGCGTTACGAGCGCAAGGTGTTCACCCATCTTGTGGGGCCCGATGCGCGCCACCTCAACACGCAACTGTCGCAGGGTGGCTTCCGCCGCAGCCAGAACATCGCCTACCGCCCGGCCTGCGACCGCTGCGCCGCTTGCGTCTCAGTCCGGGTGCCGGTCAAATCCTTTGACTGGAGCCGCAGCTTCCGGCGGGTGATCAAAGCCAATGAGGATGTGGCCGCCGAAGTAAAAGCCGCCAAGGCGACGAGCGAGCAATACTCCCTCTTCCGCACTTACATCGACCATCGCCACGGCGAGGGCGGCATGGCGGACATGACGGTTCTCGATTTCGCCGCCATGGTGGATGACACGCTGGTGGACAGCCGCATTGTCGAATACCGCGCGCCGACGGCATATGCTCCGACCGGCGAGCTCATCGCTGCCGTGCTGATCGATCTCCTGGGCGATGGGCTTTCGATGATCTACAGCTTCTATGATCCAGAGCTCACAGCCAGGAGCCTGGGGACTTTCATCATACTCGATACGATCCGCCGCGCCGAGCGCATGGGGCTTCCCTACGCATATCTGGGCTTCTGGGTGAATGGCTCGCGGAAGATGGAGTACAAGGCGCGCTTCCTGCCACAGGAACGGCTGGGACCCGACGGCTGGCAGCTGGTGAGGCAGTGAACGAAAAAGGCGTTGGCGCCTAGTTTTCCTTCACACTGTAGGTATGGGCGGCATCCGGGAAGCGGCGGTGCTTCACATCATCGGCATACATGGCGATGGCACTTTCGATAGCCTGCCCCACCTTGCCGAATTCCTTGACGAACTTGGCGATACGGGGTGAGAGGCCCAGCATGTCCTCCATCACAAGGATCTGTCCATCGCATTGCGCCGATGCGCCAATGCCAATGGTCGGGATGGAAATTTGCTTGGTGATCGTGTGGGCGAGCGGTTCCGCCACCGCTTCGAGAACCACTGAAAATGCGCCGGCCTCTTCGACGATGCGGGCGTCCTCTTCGATTGCAGCCCATTGAGCCCGCTCGCGCCCTTGTGCCTTGAAGCTGCCGAGCACATTGATGGATTGCGGCGTCAGGCCGATATGCGCCATCACCGGAATGCCGCGTTCGGTCAGAAAACGGATGGTCTCACCCATGCGCTTGCCACCTTCGAGCTTGATCGCTCCGCATTCGGTTTCCTTCACCACACGGGCAGCGTTGCGGAAGGCCTGTTCCGGACTTTCCTCATAGGAGCCGAAGGGCATGTCCACGACAACGAGCGAGGCTTTCGCGCCGCGCATCACCGCCCTGCCATGCATGATCATCAGGTCCAGCGGCACAGGAAGGGTTGATTCAAAACCGTGCATCACCATGCCGAGGCTGTCGCCCACCAGCAGGAAATCCACATATTTATCCGCAATGGCCGCCGTGTGGGCATGATAGGAGGTCAACGCCACGATGGGCTCGCCGCCCTTGCGGGCCCGGATGTCCGGGGCGGTGCGGCGCTTCGGCAATGGAGCTTGCGACATGGGCAGCCGTTTAGGGCTTTGACCCTATCCCGGCAAGTATGCCCTCCGGTTAACCTTATGCTTGATGACGCTGACACGGTCACCGATTTCCACCGAGCCGCCGCTCAGGACCTTGCACGTTACGCCGCCGCGCCAATCGGGCGAGAGTGCTTCGCGCAAGCCCCGCAAAGCGAATTCCATCTGGGCGCAGGGATAAGTTTCTTCTGTCACTTCCAGGAGCGTGCCGCCAAGAGAGATCACAGAGCCCTGCCCACGCGGCAGTTTTACGCCTTCAACAAAGACATTGGCGCGGCGAGCCGTCCAGGGCAGATCTAGCGAACCCATACCGGTTGATGCAGCCACATCGGCGAGGGCCGCTTCCCAATCCTCGCGTGAGAGAATAGTCACCTGCCGCAGTGGAAAGCGCTGGCCCTTGCAATCACCCATGACGCCGATTTCAGGTGTGATGAGACAAGACGGCACTTCCTCCATGGGTGCGCGGCTGACTGCGCGCCTCGCCAATCCGATCACCCGTCCGATCATCACCTAAGCTCCACCAGTGGCATGCCAGTGATGGCATAGTGGAGCTGAGTCATCAAAGCGTAAAGGGCAAGGCCCGCCATGATGGAGAGGAAGTTATGGCCCTGCCGCATATCAGGCACAGGCTTCTCACGGGCCTGCGCCATCAGCGCCGCTTGAATCATCGCCGCAGCAGCAAGGCCGCCGAAGAAGATCAGGCTCTTGCCGTCCCCATTGGCCAGAAGATGGCCTGCCGCCCAGAGAGCAACGCCAATCGCCATGGGATAGCGCAGCTTCTGCCGCCAGGAACCACGGAACAGGAAAATGCCAAGGCACAGAAAGCCGAGCAGCGACAGGGCAAAATTGGCATGGCGTCCCCAATTTGGCACGCCATAGACGATGCCGGGTTCAGACTGGCGATAGGCCCATATCATCGCCACCAGCAACGCGAGAGACAACAGACCGTAAAGCGGCCCAAAGGCCCTGCCCAGTGCTCCCTTTAAACGGCTCTTGAATGCCGCATGGGCTGGCAAGGCATGGGCGATGGTGAAGAGAATGACAAGAAAGGCGAGGAGAAGCATCACACCACCGGAATGCCAAGGATGTAGGGGTGAAATCCGAACATGAAGACCAGATAGACGATGACGCCGCCAACAAGGCGGCGAATGTCATCGGACCAGGTGGGCTCAAAGGCTGGCATCTTGCCACGCGCCACGCTCAGGGCGATGTCAAGAACTGCAATCAGGAAAATTACTGAAAAGATCAGAACCACGGCTCTCTCACCATTCAAGAAAAGGTGCGCCGCCGACCAAAGGATCACACCGAGGGAGAAGGGATGGCCGAGCCACAGGCGCAGATGCGACCTGGAACCATTGTTGGCGATGAGGATGAAGCCCGCCAGGATCACCAGGAATGCCAAATGCCGCGCGCTGTCATAGGGTTGGTACAGCAGATCAGCGGGCAAGTGCCGGTGAGCGATGTATCCGAGCGCCATCAATATGATGCCGGCAAGGGCCAGCGCCGAATAGGCCAGTTTAAAGCGGTTTTCACCAAGGCGCTGTTTCAGCCTGTCACGGGTCCCAGGCGCCAGGGCCGACAACAGGTGGGGAAAACCGAAAAGAACAAGCCCCAGATACAATTGCCACATGAATTCCCCCATTTCGCGTTGTTCTTGCCTTCATATTTAGAAACATGTAGGCCGTTCAACTGGCGTGTGAGACACGCCCAATGCAGCAATTCCAATAACTATCAAGGGTGGGCCATGAAACCAACACTTATCCTGGTGGGCGCAGACAAGGGCGGCGTGGGCAAAACCACAGTGTCGCGATCCCTGCTAGACTATTTTGCCCGGAAGAACATCCTGACCAGGGCGTTCGATACGGAAAATCCCAGAGGTTCACTGCACCGCTTCTACCCCGGCCTTACGGAAATCATCGACCTCAACAATGTGGCCCATCAGATGCGGGTGCTCGACACCATGGAGACAGCCAATGTGCCCATGACCGTCGTCGATCTCAAGGCCGGCAACCTCTCCTATTCGCTGGACCTCTTTGAGCGCATCGGCGTTCTCGAGGCGGCGCGCAATGGCGCCTTCACGCTGGGCCTCTTCCATGTCGTCGGACCGTCCATCGCCTCGCTCGACGAAATCGGGGAACTGTCGAAATATCTGCAGGGCGTTGAATATGTGCTGACGCGCAACTCCATCAATGAAACCAACTTCTTCGAGTGGGATGAGGCGACCTACCGCAAGTATTTCTCGCAGATCGCCAAGACCCAGGAAATCAGC
>JBIOWL010000001.1:0-2346 GCA_044868645.1 Aestuariivirga sp. | reverse complement strand
AGCCGGGCGTCCTTCGCTTTTCCGGATGATTTCGGCTCCATCCGGTGAGCACATATTCACGATGTCAATCAGCAGGGGGATTGCTCCCCAAGTTCAGTTCCCAATGTAGGATAGGTTTCATAGGATGTCAAGAACAAAATAGGAACTTTTTTCAGGTCCCGATTTGACCGGCGTAGATACTCAAGGCTGAGAGGAAAAAAGGAAATCCAATGTGTCCGGAATGGACCGGAACCGGATGGTGGAGCCAGGCGGAATCGAACCGCCGACCTCTTGAATGCCATTCAAGCGCTCTACCAACTGAGCTATGACCCCTTAATCCATCTCGTCATGGCCCGCTTGGTGACGGGCCCGGCGCATCGGGCGAGCAGGTGAAATGACCTGCGACGCGGAAGATGCGCCAAATCAAGAATTCTACAGCAACTTGCCGACAGTCGAACCAAACAATTGACTGCGGGTTGCTGCAGGAGAAGGCCGTGAATGGCCTTCTCCAAAAGCGCGGCGGAACCTAGTTCGGCTCCTGGCCACGATCAAGCGAAACTTTGCCGGCCCTGCAAACCCGGCCCTGCAAACCATGCCAAGGCGAAGGCAAAGCCTCAGTGCTCGTCGTCATTCTCCTTGTCGCCGCCGCCTTCGATGAGGTCGGACATGTTGCCGCCCTCCTCTTCTTCCTCGACAAGAAACGTATCGTCCTCTTCGGCATTGTCGTCGGCAGGCTCTTCGCCGAGGTCGACATCCTCGATGCCGGCGGTCTCGTCTTCGTCCTTGCCGTTCTCTTCCACGTCTTCGAGGCTGACGAGTTCGACGTCGCCGGTATCGGCCTCCTCGGCCTGCTCGGTCTCACGCGGCTTTGCCACCGCGACGGGGGCCGCACCCGGGTAGTCCGTCTTGGACGGCAGGATCGGCTGGGCGATGAAGTTCGTGCCGCATTTGGGGCAGGTGATCGGGTCTTTCAGAAGATCATAAAAACGCGACGCGCAATTGGGGCACGTGCGCTTGGTGCCAAGCTCGGCACTGACCATGGCATTACCTCTCTGGAAAATGACTGGGAATGGGCGGCTCATGCCACGGTCCGGAGGGATTGTCAAAAGCCCTGTTGCCCGCCGTAAACCTTCAGGGCCTGGAGGGTGACAGAACCGCGCCCGCCGTGTATCGAAGGCGGCGCTTTCCCGATTCAGGCCGCCCGATTCACGCCGACAGTCACTCAGATGCACAATACCACCATGCAACCCCTCCTTTCCCGCAAGAGCCGGGGCCTTCAGGGCCGCATCACCGTGCCGGGCGACAAATCCATGTCGCATCGCAGCCTCATGCTGGGCGCCATTGCCGGGGGCGAAACCGTCATCGAAGGCCTCCTCGAAGCTGAAGACGTCATCAACACGGCCAAGGCCATGCAGGCTTTGGGCGCGGGCGTGGAGAAGGATGGTGAGGGCCGCTGGCATGTCAAGGGCGTGGGGGCAGGCGGCCTGCGCTCGCCGTCAGGGCCGCTCGACTTCGGCAATTCCGGCACCGGCGTCAGGCTTGCCCTAGGGCTTATGGCCACCACCAATCTGACGGCGCGCTGCGAGGGCGATGCCTCATTGTCGAAGAGGCCCATGGGCCGGGTGACCAAGCCCTTGTCACTGTTCGGAACCCGCTTCGAGGCCAGTGAGGGTGACCGCCTGCCGCTGACGCTTCATGGCGTCGGCGATGCCAAAGGCATCAGCTACGAGCTTCCTGTCGCATCGGCCCAGGTGAAGTCCGCGCTGCTGCTCGCCGGCCTCAACGCGGCGGGCGAAACCACGGTCATCGAAAAAGTGCCGACCCGCGATCATACCGAGCGCATGCTCAAGGCCTTCGGTGCAAAGATCAGCACACGGATGGTTGATGGCGCCGCCCACATCACCGTGGAAGGAAGGCACCCGCTTCAAGGGCAATCGATTGCCATCCCGGGCGATCCTTCCTCCGCCGCCTTTCCCATGGTGGCGGCCCTCGTCACCGAAGGCTCAGACATCACCATCGCCAACATCATGCTGAACGCAACGAGGACCGGCCTCATCCTCACGCTTCAAGAGATGGGTGCGGACATCACGATTGAAAATCACCGCAGTGCGGGCGGCGAGGAAGTGGGCGATCTTCACGTCAAGTTCTCCCGGCTTCATGGCGTGCGCGTGCCGCCGGAGCGCGCACCATCCATGATCGACGAATATCCGGTGCTCGCCGTTGCAGCTTCCTTTGCCGAAGGCACAACCCGTATGGAGGGCCTTGCGGAACTGCGCGTCAAGGAAAGCGACCGGCTTGCGGCGGTGGAAGCCGGCCTTCAAGCCAATGGTGTTGCCGCCCATTCCGGGCCGGACTGGCTTGAGGTTC